>CAKSWQ010000009.1 GCA_934512105.1 uncultured Faecalibacterium sp.
TCCTTGATAGGCTTGACCAAAAAATTGAAAAGCAACGCACTTTGGTGGAAAACCTCAAGAAGTATAAAAGAGGTGTCATACAGTACATCTTTCGTCAACTCCCCACTCAAAATAGCGCAGGATGGACTTGTGTTCGACTAGGTGATATTTTCAAAAAAGTATCACGCCGTAATACAGACGGAGTGATAAAAAATGTAATTACCAACTCTGCGGAATACGGATTGATTCCTCAGCGTGATTTCTTTGACAAGGATATTGCCGTGGATGGAAACACAGCAAATTACTATATCATTAAAAATGGAGACTTTGTTTACAATCCGAGAAAGTCAAACTCCGCGCCATACGGACCGTTTAATAGATATACTCTCAGTGAGCAAGGAATTATCTCCCCGTTATATACCTGTCTTGTGCCACAAGCAGATATTTCTCCTTCATACCTCGCTTGGTACTTTAAGAGCGATGCTTGGTATAGATACATCTATGACAACGGCTCACAAGGCGTTCGTCATGATCGAGTATCTATGACAGATGATTTGCTTATGGGTATTCCGGTTATGTATCCCGGCCATGCAAAGCAGATTTTATATGCAAATATTCTTGACAAGGTGGAGGCTCGATTGCAAGCAACCAAAAAAACACTTGACCTTTTGTGTAAAATGAGGGATGGCTATATGAAACAGCTCTTTATATAAAGAGCTGTTGTAAAAGAGCCTTTTGCATTGTACGCAAATACGTCAGCTCATTTTCGGCGCTTTTGATTCTTGTGGCGATAGCCTCAAAAACTGAAATCATTTTGCACTGCGTATTGTAGTCGGGGTAGCTAATTTCTATCTTTGAAAGTTCACTTGCTTGAATGTGAACGACAGACTTTCCCTGCGCAATCCGAGCAATTTGTCCGTTTACAATATGATTCAAAATATAACTCATAATCCGCCCGTCAATTTTTGAACTGCGGAATATGTTGAGATCACCTGCGAGAATTATATCTGGCAGCATAACACACGCTGCGGTTGATATTTCTTCTGGCGTCTCACCAGAGGTGGGAATAATCACATCTCCAACATGGCTATAATATTGCTTTTCAGGTTGGGCTTTGGTTCTGCGTATAACTGCATTTATCACCTCATGGTATGTCGTGTACAGTTCACCATATAGGATAAACGGAGTTCCATCAGGTGCTATGTCTGCTTTCGATAATGGTGCGCCTTTTGTAAATGATCCTAAAGCGCCAATCTTAGTTGTAGTCCATGTTGCGCCTTCAATACAACATGAACCAGGGGTCAATAGTGTGCGAGCGACACCTCTTTTATACTTCTTGAGGGAAGCAAGAAGTTTTTCCTGCGCGGTGATTCGCTCATCAATTTTTTGAAGAAAGTCGGCTATGCGCTTTTGTTCGGAGGGCGAAGGAAGATGAATTGTTACGCTCATGTAATCCTCAAAGGAAATATTGAGTAGCCCATCCATACGAACGCTTGACGATACGAGGCGTTTAAGCTGCTTATCCATTTTGGCGTTATTGAGTGCCATCGCAATAAATGGTGTATATTCGTGATTATTGATCTTGAAGCAATGATACACATAAGGGATTCGTGCCTCTGGCCCAGTCAGCTCATAACAACAACCAAACTGTTTAGCCTTAGATGCGCCGTGATTATATGCCAACTCTCCTTGCTTCAAGAGAATGTATTTTTTGAGGCTCTGTCCAGCATTGTCTCTGGAGTACTTTTCGGACTGCATAATGAAGCCATTTCCGGCACTGAGCATCATGATCGGTGCGTTAGATTTTGGATCAGTACGATTTACCAGAGCCGCTATATCGCCTAATTGTGTCGATCTGTACGGTTCATCGAAGCCCGGAAAGCGGAGTTTCGGGCGCTTCTCAAGACCGTTACTTGAGGTCCTTTTTCAGAGCTCATTCCTGTATGAAACAAAAGTGAAATCCCTTGTAGTAGCAGATTTTTTCCGCTATTGCAAGGGATTTCGTCTTTTATGCAGCATTTCTGCTTGCTTGATCAGAAGTATAAAAGAGGTGTCGTTGCGGCTATTCTTTCACATCAGCTAAAGTTCTCTGATGCAGCCGGAAACCCATATCCAGAATGGACATCCTGCACACTACAAGATGTAGTGGATTTTCTGGACGGGCAGCGCAAACCGCTTGAAAGTGCAGACAGAGCTAAACGGCAGGGACAATATCCATATTACGGCGCATCGGGCATAATAGACTATATTGATGATTTCATCTTCGATGAGCCGTTGCTCCTTCTTGGTGAGGATGGGGCAAATATACTTAATCGCAGTACACCGTTGTGTTTTATCGCAGAAGGGAAATATTGGGTAAACAACCATGCTCATGTAATGCGACCTAAAGCAGGACAGAATATCAAGTTTCTTTGCGAGTTACTTGAAAGTCTCGATTATACACGCTATAACACTGGCACGGCACAACCAAAGTTAAACCAAGAAAAGTGCCGTAGAATTGAGATTGCTTTGCCTGTTTACGAAGAACAATGTCGCATTGCCGATTTTGTGTCTGCCCTTGACCAAAGGACAGACACAGCGGAAAGCATTCTTGATTATCTGCGTTCAAATAGAGATGGACTATTACAGCAGCTCTTTATATAAAAAGCTGTTGCAACAATCCTCTTTTTGCAGAAGAGAGCAAATCAATTTTTTTACTTTCTTTTTCAATGAGATAATCGATCTGAGATAGAAGCTTACACACTTTCTTTTGCTTGCTGTACGATGGCGCATAGATTCTCAGACTGCCTAAAGTATCGGTGCTAAGATTTTGCTGTTTTGTCCCCTGGGCAATTCGCATGCCGATCCATTGACCATTGTAGATGTACCAATAGTAAAGATATTCAATGTCTATTTCCCCGGTTTGTTGGATTGCCATACACGCCTGACTTATGGTTGCTGGAACACTTAGAATTGATGCAGTTCCTCTCACTCCGGCTGCTTCAAGCCCATACATCGCTATGAGTAACGTATTTGCTGGATACTCTCGAAGGTTACAACTGGATACAGCTTCGGATGAAATGTGCTGGCTGGTTTCACACAGATACTTTGATTTCAGTTCTCCGCTGGACACCCACCTAATATTGCCTGAGTAAAACGTCCTGTTTGTACTGCTCGGTGTTGATCCTGAAGATAATTGAAAATAATCTTTGAGTTTCCCAACATAGCTATTGTTTAGATTGCCATTTTCTTGTTGCTCAAATTCACGGGAAAGCAATCCTCTTTTATACTTCTTGAGGTTATCTACAAGAGACTGCTGAGCATCGATACGTCGATCCAAGGCAATGAGAAAGTCTGCAATCTTTCTTTGCTCGGCAGCATTCTCCGGCAGATAGTGTTTTGTGGCGAAGAACTCATCTGTTGGGACATTAAGCAATCCGTGATTTCTTGCCCCTTCTGCTGAAATCATATAGATTTCCTTGTACCATTTGAGTGAATCAAAGTACACCTTAATGAAGTCTGTATCGTGCTTCTTGAGCGCAAAACAGATATATAGTGTAGACAACGCTCCCATAGGATAGCGGTCTAACCGCTTTATTGAACCGAAGTCATAACCCACGGAATAGCTCTTGTTATACGCATATTCGCCGTTCCTCAAAAGGTAATATCCGCTCATGTCTTTGCTTGCAACGGTTTTGTTAAAGTAACTGATCTGATCGACAAGACCATCTTTCGAAGATATTGTCAGAGGTAGATTAGTTTCATTGTTGCTGTTTTTCCGTGTTACTCGATCTGCAAAATCAGACAATTTCGCTGCTCTCCATGGTTCATCGAAGCCCGGAAAGCGGAGTTTCGGGCGCTTCTCAAGACCGTTACTTGAGGATGCATTTGCCATAATTATTTGCCCTCCACGTCAAAGGGGAAGTCCAGCCCCAACTCATCAAAAAACGGTTTCAATTCTGCATCTATATCCTTAATTTCAGATTGCAGCTTGCGAATCTCTGCCGCAACTTCATTCAAGTCAATCTCAGGTTCTGGCTCAAAGGTATCAACATAGCGAGGGATATTCAGGTTAAAGCCGTTTTCTTCAATCTCCTTCATAGTTGCAACATGAGCATATTTATCGACATCCTGACGACGCTCGTATGTTTCAACAATCTTGTCGATATCGCACTCCCGAAGGATGTTCTGGTTCTTTCCAGCTTCAAAGTCACTGGAAGCATCGATGAAAAGAATGTTGTCAGAGTTACCATTGCGTTCTCTCTTGAGAACAAGAACACAGACAGGGATACCCGTACCGAAGAACAAATTTGCAGGCAGACCAATCACCGCGTCCAGAACGTTCAATTTCTGAATAAGGTGTTTGCGAATTACTTCTTCCGCCGCACCACGGAACAGGACACCATGCGGCAGAAGAACGACGGCTCGTCCATCCTCATCCATGTGATAAACCATATGCTGAACGAAGGCAAAGTCAGCCTTGCTCTTCGGAGCAAGTTTGCCATACTCATTGAAACGCTCGTCCTCCATGAAGTGCATATCGGCAGACCAGTTTGCAGAATAAGGAGGATTGGCAACCTGAACACGGAACTTCATGTCTCCGAAGTAGTCATGCTCCAAGGTATCACCGTTGAAGATGTTAAAGTTGCGATATGGGATGCCGCGCAGAATCATGTTCATTCTAGCGAGGTTATAAGTCGTGGAGGTCAATTCCTGTCCGTAATAGTTTCTCACGTTGGCATAGTTCTTGAGGCGCAGCAGCAGTGAACCAGAGCCACAAGTGGGGTCGGCTGCATCCTTGACATCCGTGAGACCAAGGCAAGCCAGACGGCAAAGCAATTCGGCAGGACCGGATGGCGTATAGAACTCACCGGCTTTCTTGCCAGCAGTTGCAGCAAACTGACCGATCAGATATTCATATGCGTTACCAAGAACGTCAATTTTGGTATCATCCACGCCGAAGTTGATTTCGTCCAACGAAGCGATGATCTTTGACATAACAGCACTTCGGTCTTTGACAGTATGACCGAGCTTTGAGGAATCGAGCTGCATATCAGAAAACAGACCATCAAAGTCTTCCTGAGAATCGTTTCCGATTGTGGACTCCATCAGCGCATTGATTGCGCTCTGCAAGAACTCAATGTCGAAGGAGCGGTTTTCTACCATCTTGACCATCTTGCGGAACAAATATTGCGGCTCAATGACATAGCCGAGATCGCGCAGCGCCTCTTCGATAACGGCGGTTTTGTACTCTTCATCCGCCCACGCCTCTTCATATCCGATACCGTCATCCTTGAGAAGATTCGCCATATACTTCTCTGTCCGGTCGGAAAGGTAGTAGTAGAAGATCATGCCCAAGATGTAGTTCTTGAACTCATATGCTTCCATGTTTCCGCGCAGGGCATTTGCCATTGCCCATAGCTTATTGCAAAGTTCTTTCTGATGAGCCTGAATCGAATTATCCATTTGTCCCTCTCCTTATTGGTATTTCTCTGTGTGCTGCCGGATAAAATCAACGATCCGATTTACAAGGGAACGTTTCTTCAAAAGCGGCAAAGGCTTCTCAATCCTGTCTCGAATATTTCCTGCATCCATTGTTCCAGAAAACTCATATTCCGAAATAATATCCGTCAGCATGGATGCGTCAATATCTTCGGTCTTTGCAAAAGCGACGATTTCTTCGCGCTTTGCTTCATTTTCAAAGTCGTTATAGGCTGCATCAATTTCATCCGCACTTTCCAAGCCGACAACAACACGATCCAAAAATGCTTGCAGGATTTCAACTTTCCGGAGCAGCTGCGGATTATCTGTTCTGCCCAGCTCGTCCTTGATGTGCTTAATGTCGTAGTCCTTCTGTTTGGGATCGTCAAAATGGATGTTGCGGATCAAGTTCATGATGTATGCCACATTGATTCTGTCGCTCTCCATCAGTTCGATGCAGAAGTCAACATCGTTCAGGACAGAGACAACCTCGCGGTCTGTTTTTTGCCTTGAGTAGAGCATAAGGTATTTACTCTTATAGTCCTGGTATTCCTGCTCGGACATGATAAGAGCCCCCTGATCAAAACTGAACTCAATAAAAGTCTGCAACGATTGGAGATACTTTGTCAGTTCACGGAACGTCACAACAAACTTCTTCTGATCGTCCTCGTTCTGCATCGTGTCCACGGACTCAGGAAACAGCGCAATTTCCTTGAGTTTCATCACCATTTCGTTAAACTTCTCCACAAAGTATTGATATCCCGGCACAACAATGCCGGAGGTATCCTGACTCTTAGAAAAAAGCGTCAATGCCTCATCGGTGCGTTTTTTGAGGTTACGATAGCAAATAATAATACCAAAGGGCTTTGTTTCCTTCTCAACACGGTTTGTGCGGGAATAGGCTTGCAGCAGATCATGGTACTTCAAGTCCTTGTCCACATAAAGGACGGAAAGCCTTTTGCTGTCAAATCCGGTCAGGAACATATTCACAACGATGAGAATATCAAGTGGCTTTGTTTTCTTTCCCTTTACCCGGTCAGAAATATCCTTGTGATAAGCCGAGAACGTATCTGTGGAGAAATTGGTTCCGTACATCTCGTTATAGTCCTTGATAATGCGCTCCAACGAATCGCGGCTATGTTCATCTTTGCCCTCGGCATCCTCGTTCTGCCCATAGGAGAAGATACCGCTGATATTCAGATCATGCTTGATTTTTTTGAAAATGTCGTAGTACTTAACAAGGGCATCAATAGAGGACACGGCAAAAATAGCAGTGTACTGTCCATTTCGGGTTTTCGCTTTGTGGTTCTGAATAATGTGGTTAGCAATCAAAGACATTCGCTCATCGGACATATAGAGTTCACCTATATCAATCGCGTCCGCGAGTGTGGGGTCATCCCAGTCAAAATCGCCCTCCATTGTTTTTATGTATTCAATATGGAAGCCCAAAACATTATTATCAAAGATAGCGTCTTTAATCAAATAATTGTGGAGGCACTCACCGAAGAGCATTTCCGTTGTCTGCGTGATTTTACCCTCGGTTTTTCCATTTACTTCAAAACGAGGTGTCCCTGTAAAGCCGAAAAACTGCGCTTTCTTGAAATGCCGCACAATGTCTTTATGCATATCCCCGAACTGACTACGGTGACATTCATCGATGATAAAGACAACCTTCTCGTCTTTGTATGCATCCATCACCTTCTCATACTGAGGACGTTTTACGGCATTTGCCATTTTCTGCATTGTAGTGACGATAAGCTGCCGGTTTTTATCTTTCATTTGCCGAACAAGGACATCCGTGCGATCTGTCACATCAACAGAACCTGCCTCAAACTTATTAAATTCTTCAGTTGTCTGCGAATCCAAGTCCTTTCGGTCAACAAGGAAAATGACCTTCTTGATATTTGGATTTGCCGCGAGGATCTGTGCTGTCTTAAAGGATGTCAACGTTTTTCCCGCACCGGTTGTGTGCCAGATATACGCATTCCTGTTTGTGAGTGTAGCCTGCCGAATCAAGGCCTCTACGGCATAAACCTGATAGGGACGCATGACCATCAAAATCTTATCAGTATCGTTCAGGATGGTGTAACGCATCAGCATTTTTATGATGTGATCCCTTGCAAGGAAAGAAATCGAAAAGTCCTTCAAATTGGTAATGCGGACATTGTTGAAATCAGTCCAGAAAAATGCAAGGCTATACATCAGGTCTCTGTCGGAATTAGCAAAATACTTTGTGTCAACTCCGTTGGAGACGATAAAGAGCTGAATGAAATGATACAACCCATTGTAGGAATGCTTCTTATACCGCATGACTTGATTAACCGCCTCGCGGATGTCAATTCCACGGCGCTTCAACTCTACTTGAATCAAGGGCAAACCGTTTACAAGAATCGTAACATCGTAACGATTGACATACTTTCCAACCACGGTTGTTTGATGAGTGACTTGAAAAATGTTCTTCATGTGATCCTGATCGAAAAAGGAAAGATATACTTTTGTGCCATCTTCGCGCTCAAGAACAAACTTATCCCTCAAGATTTTTGCACTCTGGAAAACTGACTTGCCGAGCATAAGATTAAAGATACGCTCCCACTCTTTATCAGTGATCGGCGTATCCAGCTTGGATGCATTGAACGCTTCAAACTGTACTTTGAAGTTCTCAATCAAAGCACCATAATCCGGAATGTCAACATTGCTGTATTCCTGTTTATTAAGCTGCTCTATAAATTGTTGTTCAAGAGCAGCCTCGCTTTGGTAACTCATATCTTCATCTCCTATACTTGAGGATATGTTTTATATCAACCCTCACCATTGATATTTTAACGACCATCTTATCCTATAAACAGGACTACTCCGGATTTTTCTTCATATATTTACCACTCCGTATACGGGCATCCAATGGTTTTTCTGCGTCAGCTGGAATCACCCATGAATAGTCAACTTTCATTGCACCCGGTATACGATTTTCCGAACATAGAACCTGTATTCTTCTCTTTGACAATCCCCATTTTTCCGCAGTCTGCCTAATTGAAAGATATTCCACGTCACCATCCCTCACTTTCAGATATATCCCCTGCTCCACTGCTTCTTGATAGCATTATAAGCCCAACCGCGAACAAAGTCAATTTAGAGGAACTTCACAAGTCGAATACAAACACTATTTATATGCTTTTCTGCTGTATGAAGGGTTCCTTCCAAGCATTTCTTTCAATTCAGATCATGTGCAAGACCTGCGGTACTGCTCGTCAATTTCCTTCATGTTATAATCCATCAAACCGGGAACACCCATTTCGCCGCCGCATTTGTTGCAGAAAGCAGCCGTGATTTCAAAAGTATACTCCTTTTCCCGGATGGTCCGGTTGATTTTGATTTTCTTCAAGGTGTAGTTTGTTTCTCTGCGGCATTCTGTGCAGAAATCCCTCTGATTTTCCATGGCGGCACGCTCCCTTCCGGTTTTACATTCTTTTTTATTATTGTATCCCTACCTTTGTTTTTCGTCAACAATAAAGCCGCTGACAGTCTGCCGCTCGCAGAATCCATCAGTGGGTTTCATGAGTCTTCAAATCCCCTAGACGCAAAAAATCGGCACCCGCTTTTCAGCGAGTGCCGATTTTGTTACCCTATAGTGCGCTTTGATTTTTGGCGTATGTGGCGTAAGTTTGGCGTAAATCCGCTTTTGCGCGCTCCAAAAATCAAGGATTCATGCGGTTTTTAGGCAGTTATTAGTACATGCCGCCCATGTCACCGCCGGCAGGTGCGGCGGGAGCCGGGGGTTCCGGCAGGTCGGCCACGAGGCTCTCGGTGGTCAGCACCATCTCGGCGACGGAGGCTGCATTCTCCAGAGCGGAACGGGTGACCTTGGTCGGGTCCACGATGCCAGCGGCGATCATATCCTCGACAAAGACCTCGTTCTGAGCATCGAAGCCGTAGTTGGGCTTGTTGGCAGAGATGATCTTATCGATGATGACGCTGCCCTCCAGACCGGCGTTCTTGGCGATCTGGCGCAGAGGAGCCTCCAGAGCCTTCAGCACGATCTTGGCACCGGTGCGCTCGTCGCCTTCCAGCGTATCGCACAGGGCGCGCACAGCGGGGATAGCATTGATGGGCGCGGTACCGCCGCCAGCCACAACGCCCTCCTGTACAGCTGCCTTGGTTGCGTTCAGAGCATCCTCGATGCGCAGCTTCTTGTCCTTCATCTCGACCTCGGTAGCAGCACCGACCTTGATGACAGCCACACCGCCGGCCAGCTTAGCCAGACGCTCCTGCAGCTTCTCGCGGTCAAAGTCGCTGGTAGCGGCCTCGATCTGGCTGCGGATCTGGGCAATGCGGGCTGCAATAGCGTCCTTGTCGCCTGCGCCGCCCACGATGGTGGTGTTCTCCTTGGTCACCTTCACCTGACGGGCATGACCCAGCAGCTGGACGGTAGCGTCCTTCAGCTCGTAGCCCAGATCAGAGGAGATCACGGTGCCGCCGGTCAGGGTGGCGATATCCTGCAGCATCTCCTTGCGGCGGTCGCCGAAGCCGGGAGCCTTGACAGCCACGACGTTCAGGGTGCCGCGCAGACGGTTGACGATCAGGGTGGACAGAGCCTCGCCCTCGATATCCTCAGCCACGATCAGCAGCTTCATGCCGTTCTGCATCACCTGCTCCAGCAGGGGAACCAGATCCTGAATGACGCTGATCTTCTTATCGGTGATCAGAATCGCGGCGTTGTCCAGATCGGCCACCATCTTGTCGGTATCGGTGACCATATAGGGGGTCAGGTAGCCGCGGTCAAACTGCATACCTTCCACGATCTCGTTGTAGGTCTCGGCGGTGGTCTTGTTCTCCTCGATGGTGATAACGCCGTCAGAGGTGACCTTTTCCATAGCCTCGGCGATCAGACGGCCGATCTCGGGGTCACCGGCAGAGATGGTGCCGACGCGGGCGATATCGTTGCTGTCCTTCACCTTCTGGCTGTGTGCCTTGATGGTCTCCACAGCGGTGGCAACAGCCTTGCTCATGCCGCGGCGGATATCCATGGGATTTGCACCGGCGGTAACGTTCTTCATGCCCTCGTTGACCATGGCCTGTGCCAGCACGGTAGCGGTGGTGGTGCCATCGCCTGCGGCATCGTTGGTCTTGGTTGCGACTTCACGCACCAGCTGTGCGCCCATGTTCTCGAACTCGTCCTTCAGCTCGATCTCCTTTGCAATGGTCACGCCATCGTTGGTGATGACCGGTGCGCCGAACTTTTTGCCCAGCACCACATTGCGGCCCTTGGGGCCGAGGGTGATCTTAACGGTGTTAGCCAGGGTATCAATACCGGCACACAGTGCCTTACGGGCGTCCTCGCCCTGCTTGATCTGCTTTGCCATAATACATCGCTCCTTTATAATACAAGCTCAATTGAAAAGGGAAAATCAGTTTCAGTCTTCCACAACAGCCAGAATGTCGCTCTGGCGCACGATGGTGCACTCTTCGCCGTCCACCTTGACCTCGGTGCCGGAGTACTTGCTGGTGAGGACCTTGTCGCCGACCTTGACGGTCATCTTGACTTCCTTGCCGTCCACGACACCGCCGGGGCCCACCGCGATGACCTGTGCGACCTGCGGCTTCTCTTTTGCGCTGCCGGTCAGGATCAGGCCGCCCTTGGTGGTCTCCTCGACTTCAACAGTCTTAATGACAACACGGTCTGCAAGAGGAATGATCTTCATAATTCTTGCCCTCCAATTATATTAAATTTATTTAAAACTTTGTTGCATCCTGCGGAGGCTTCGTGTATGCTCCGCAGCGGTTTAGCACTCCTTTTCTCTGAGTGCTAAGTGTATTGTACTCATCTTGCCCTGAAAAATCAAGGGGTTTTGCGATTTTTCTTTGTTAAGAATTTATGACACCCCAAAAACGCACCCACCCACGCAAAAAAGCAGTGCGTTCTTGACAGAACGCATCACCTTTTTTATACTTATAACGCATTGCAAAAACACAGCTGCCGCGCTTTGCGGCAGAACGGAGGATCCTGTGACAGATAAAAAGCTGATCTCATCTTTACAAGGGCTGCGGGCAGTCGCATTTCTGAGCGTAGTCCTCTCCCATTGCGGGGCGCCGTGGCTGGGGCCGTGGGCCATCACGGTATTCGTGGCGCTGTCCGGTTTTCTGATGACCTGCAACTATTACGACCGCCCGCGCACAGCACCGGGGCTGCGGTCTGCCATAGCCTTTTCCCTGCAAAAAATACGTAAGCTGTACCCGCTGCACCTTATTATGATGGCTGCCGCGTTGTTATTTGTGCTAAAGGGACTTCTGGCGCAGCCCTCTGTCCGCGGGGCGCTATCCTGTGCGGCGCAGCTTGTGGTAAGCATTTTCCTGCTGCAAACGTGGATCCCGTCCAGCCGTTTCTGGTTCTGCTTGAATGGAGTGGCGTGGTATCTTTCGGTGCAGGCTTTTCTGTATGCCATCTTCCCCCTGCTTCTCGCCGTGCTGAAAAAGGCGGATGCCCGCAAGCTGCGCTGCATTGCTGCGGCGATCTTCTGCGTACAGTGCCTTTTCTCCCTTGCGGTCTGGAAAGCCGGGCTCAGCGGAAAGGCCGCATTCTACCTGACCTATCTGTGTCCGCTGTTCCGGGCAGGAGATTTTACCATCAGCTGCTGTATGGGCTGTCTTTACCACAGCCGCAGACAGGAAAGCACCCTGCCGCGCAGCGCTTTCTCCCTGCTGGAACTGGCCACTGTGCTGCTTGCGGGCGGCAGCCTGTTTATCGCCGCCAAACAGGTGGGGGTCCTGGGCACAGTGGCCTTCCGGTACAATGTGCTGTTCACCCCTTCTGCGGTGCTGCTGGTCTGGCTGCTTGCCGTGGGCAAGGGAGTCATTTCCCGGCTGCTTTCCGCAAAGCCGTTTTTGTGGCTGGCCGGGCTGTCCCCTTACGGCTTTCTGATCCATCAGGTACTGATCCGGTATATGGAGTGGACTGCGGACAAATTTAACCTTACGGTGCAGCCCGTGATCTGGACCCTGACCGTATATCTGCTCACGCTCTGCCTGAGCAGCTTTTACAAGGCGCTGGAACACCGGGTGCGGCAGCATCATACCAAAGCTGCCACCTAACAAACAAAATTCAAGGCCGCTGCACGTTGTTTCGTGCAGCGGCCTTGTTTGGCTCTGATGGTTTATTTTTTTACTTCACAGCCGCTTTTTTTGCGGTAAAGCGCTGGTAGGCAGGCAGCGGCAGCAGTACGCGGCCCGCCAGCGGCTGCACCTGTACCGACACCTGCTTGCAGGGGGCGCACTCGCCGTCTACGGTTGCAATGATCGGCCCACGTCCATCTGCCGCCCGCAGGCTGACCGATTTTGCGCGGCGATAGATAAAGTAGGGCTTTGCGGCCTCAGTCAGCTGGCCGTTTTGAAAATGCTGGCCGTTTTTGTACAGCATCAGCAGCTTTGCAATGACCCGGCGGCTGACCTTGCGCACGATGAACACATCCAGCCAGCCGTCATCCGGCTGTGCTTCCGGCCCGGCCATGAAGCCGCCGCCGTAGGCGCGGCCGTTGCACACCGCGCACATCAGGCAGTCCACGGTCAGCACTTCGCCGTCAATGACATACTCCACTCTGCGGCCGATATGCCCGCACAGCTGCTGAACAATGGACAGCGCATAGGCTGCCTCGCCGCCGCACAGCGGGATGCGCCGGAACTTGGGGATGCCGTAGGCCACCTGTGCGTCCAGACCGGCGGCGCAGATGGTGGCAGAAAGCCCCAGACTGGTGCGCATCAGGTCGATGGGCACTGCTCCACCGGCCAACTGGGCGTCCAGATCCAGAAACTCCTCCTTTGTGCCGTAGGTGCGCAGAAAGTCGTTTCCGCTGCCATAGGGCAGACAGCCCACGGCGGTCTTATCAAAGCCGTGGGCACCGGTGAGCGCCTCGTTGAAGGTGCCGTCGCCACCGGCGGTAAAAATGCGCAGCTCCACCCCGGCCTTCTGGGCGGCAGCAGCGGCAGTGCGGGACAGCTCCCGGGCATGACCCGCGTGGGTGGTAACACGGATGGTGTAGTCCTCCGGGACAAGCCCGGCACCTGCCGCAGCAGCCGCGATCTGCTGCGGCAGGGTGCGGGTACAGTCGGCCTTTCCGGCTGTGGGGTTCAGAAGAAACAGCGTGTGCATCGGGGGTTCCTCCCTGTTGTAACTCTATTTCTTCTATAATAGTCGAAAACCGCGCCGGTTGCAAGTAAAAACGCTATTTTGCTATTTTCTTATAGGGTCACGGTTTCGTCCTCCCGCAAAACGATGCTGCCATCGGCGGCACAATCTGCCGTCCAGTGCTGCCCTACGCAGGCCGTCCCTGCGGCAATGCGGTTTGCCAGTGCCTGCTCCACCGCCCTGTCCACTTGACGGCGCAGTTCCCGCGCGCCGTAGGCCGATTGCGCCCGGGCAGCCAGTGCTGCCCCCACCTGCGGGGTGTGGCGCAGTCGGTAGCCGCTGCGGGCGGCGCGCTGCTCCAGCTGGCAGAGCATTTTTTCTGCAATGGCACAGAGGTTTTCTTCGGCCAGCGGACGAAATACGATCACCTCATCCAGCCGCCCGAGCAGCTCCGGCCGGAACCACTTTTTGGCCTCTTCCACGGCCTGTGCGGACTGTTTTTCAAACACGGCTTCTGCCCCGGCGGCAAAGCCCAGCGGCGCGTTCTGCCCCGCCAGGAACCGTGCGCCCAGGTTGGAAGTGAGCAGCACGATGGTATTACGGAAATCCGCTTTGCGCCCCATGGCATCGGTCAGCTGACCGTCCTCCAAAATTTGCAACAGGATATTCTGGATATCCGGGTGTGCCTTTTCGATCTCGTCAAACAGTACCACGCTGTACGGGCGGCGGCGCACAGCCTCGGTCAGCTGCCCGCCCTCGTCGTGGCCAAGGTAGCCCGGCGGCGCACCCAGCAGCCGGGCAGCAGTGTGCTGCTCCTGATACTCCGACATATCGAATTTGAGCAGCGCTTTCTCGCTGCCGAACCAGCTGACTGCCAACGCCCGCGCCAGTGCGGTCTTGCCCACGCCGGTGGGGCCTAAAAACAGCATGGCACCGATGGGACGCCCCGGCTCGCCCAGACCGGTGCGGCTGCGCCGGATGGCTCCCGCCACCGCAGCTACCGCCCGCTGCTGGCCGACGATCTCCGCGTTCAGGCGGCTTTCCAGCTTATCCAGCCGCTCCCGCTCCTGTTCGCCCACCCGCTGGGCGGGCACGCCGCTGGCAGCTGCCACCACCCGGGCGATGTCCTCCGGGGCAAGCACTGGCTGGGTGCGCTGCTCCTTTTCGGCAAGGATGCGCGCCGCCGCACAGGCTTCGTCCACAAGGTCGATGGCCTTATCCGGCAGGCAGCGCCCGGGCAGGTACCGCACCGACAACTCCACCGCCGCCTGCAAAGTCTGGGGCGGCAGGCGCACGTTGTGGTACCGCTCGTAGCGGGGCGCAAGGCCGTTGAGGATCTCCACCGCCTGCGCCGGGGTAGGCTCCTCCACCTGCACCCGGCCAAAGCGGCGTTCCAGCGCGGCGTCCTTCTGGATGTGGGTGCGGAACTCCTGATTGGTGGTGGCGCCAATGAGCTGCAGCTCGCCCCGGGCAAGCACCGGTTTCAGGATACTGGCGGCATCGATGGCACCCTCGGCGGCACCGGCCCCCACGATGGTGTGGAACTCGTCGATGAACAGGATGGCGGTGCCGTCCCGCACCAGCTCCTCCAGCAGGTTTTTCAGCCGCTCCTCAAAATCGCCCCGGTACTTGGTGCCCGCCACCAGGCTGGCCATATCCAGCGCCAGCAGCCGCCGCCCTTGCAGCGCTCTGGGCACCTGCCCGGCAGCAATGCGCAGCGCCAGTCCCTCGGCCAGTGCCGTTTTGCCTACACCGGGCTCCCCGATCAGACAGGGGTCATTTTTCTGGCGGCGGCACAGGATTTCCACCATGCGGTCAAGCTCGGCTTCCCGGCAGAACACCGGGTCCAGCTCCCCTTCGGCGGCGCGGCGGGTCAGGTCGCGGCAATATTTATCGCTGGCGCGGCTGCCCCGGGGCATGCTGGCCGACACCCGGGGCTGGGCGGGCAGCACGAACTGTCCGCTCAACTGGCGGCACTCCCGCACCGCCTCGGTGAGCGAAAGCCCCATCTCGGCCAGCAGCAGCCCGGCGGCACAGCCGTCATCCTCCAGCATGGCGCAGAGCAGGTGCTCCGGCTCTGCCCGGCTGACGTGGGCGTTCTGTGCCCCGATGAGCGCATAGTCCATGGTGCGGCGCAGATCCGGTGCCATGGCCTGCCTGTCCAGCCGCTGTGCCGGGCCGCTGCGGCGCTGTGCCAGCTGGCGGCGCACCTCCGGCTCAGTGATGTTTTTCCGGGTCAAAAACTGCGCCGCCGCGCCCTGCTGCCGCAGCATTGCCAGCAAAAGATGGCTGGTATCTGCCTGTTCACAGCCCAGATCCCCAGCCAGCTGCACCGCCTGCTGCAACAGCCGCGCCGCCGGGCGCGAAAAGCCCCGGTAACCGCCCATGCCCAGATTTTCCCAAATGCCCATGTGTCTGCTCCTTGCTGCATATAAAATCGTCTGCACTGGAAGTATAGCCCCAAAGACGCAGAAAAAATCAGTCATTTGTGTCGGGCGGCAGAAAAGTGATGGCTAAAAACAGAACAACGCCGGAAAGTCCGCAGACCTTCCGACGTTGCATTTTATGGGGAGGGGCAGCTTGCAGCAGCCCTCCTAAATTTTTCAGAACGAGCCGCCGCCGCCCCCGTGGGTGGAGCCGCTGGAGGAGGTATGGGTGGAGCTGCCGCCGGAATCGCCGGAGTCGGTCTCCTTTGGCCGCTCGGTGCGGTGCACCTCATGGTACAGGAACAGATCCCGCTGGTTGGTCAGCTTCATGCTGCCCTGCCGCACATAGTTGGTTGCATCCCGCTGCGGTGCCACGCTCTTGAGTTGGCTCTTCATTATGCCGGTCACGATCAGTGCTGTCACCAGACCAATGACCAGCGCCACGCCTAGATACACGATCGAGAACGGTTCCTTGGGCATATTGTCCACATCGTAGGGGTGGCCTTCGCGGGCGGCGGTAACATACGCGTCCGTCCACCGGATAAAGGTGCGGAAGGCGGCGGCGTAATCGCCGTCTGACATGTCGGGGGTCATCTGCTCGCCAAGGTACTGAATGCCGGCATCCGTAAAGGCGGTAATGCCGTAGCCGCAGGTAGAGATATGCCATTTACGGTCGCCTGTGCTCACCAGCAGCAGCACGCCGTCCCGGTTTTCACCGTAGCCGAACTGGCCGTAATCGTACAGGTCATCCGCGTATTCTTCCATGCCGGTGTAGTCCACACTTTCCAGCGAGTCGATGGTAACAATGACCACATCAAAGTTCTGGCGGACGCTCAGTTCCTCCAGCGAGGCTTCCAGCTTGCTATTTTCGTCCTCGGTCAGAACTTCTGCACTGTCGTTCAGGCGGTAGTACAGGTCGGCAAAGCCATTTTCGGTTGCAAAGGCTGGTACAGCCAGCGCAAACAGCAGCATCAGCGCGGCCAGCGCGGCACAGAGGGAGCGCAGCCGGGTAACAGTCTTTTTCATCTTCCGTTCCCTCCTTTTACAGGATCCCGGCCAGCCACAGCAACCACAGCACCGCATAGGATGCCGCACCAACGGCTGCCGTAAGCCCCAGCGTCCATTTGCGGGCGGCGGCCTTATCCACCGGCAGGTTGCCCACAAACTTACCGGTCTGGCCGTTCATGGCAAAAATGTAGTTGTTGCCTTGCCAGCTGGTGTTCAGCACCCACACCGGGAACAGGGCATACTTTGCCTTGCCGCCGTGCAGCTGGATGCTGCTGTTTTCCACCTTGACCGAGTCGTAACCGGTGACCGTCTGGGTAAAGGCATCCTCGGTGGACTGACGGATGCGCTCGTTGGCGCGCTGGATGCTCTTTTGGGCATCCACATCGTACTTATCTGCCACATAGCCTGCCAGATACGCAGTGTTGAAGGCCACGGCATCCTGCATGGCAAAGGGCTCGATGGATTCCATCAGGTCGTCTGCCATCTTGGAAGAGCCGTCCACCGGCACTGCGTCAAAGCCCAGCACGCCGTCCCGGCGCACGGAGTAGTAGCTGGTCTCGGTATAGTCGTAGTCGTCATCCGACCAGCAGCGGGTGCTGGTGGCGGTAAAACGCAGCTGGGCATCGGCGTCGCTGTCATACAGCCAGAAGGGCACATACACACCCTTGATCTCGTCGATATGGTTCTGGCTGCGGAACACTTTGGGCAGCAGGGTCTTGCCCTTGAGATGCTCCTGCAGCTTTTCCTTAGCCGCCTTTTTGTCCAGCTTGAAAGGGATAATGAGGTCGGGGCGCAGAGCTCCTGCAAACTGTCCGGTCAGCACGATGGGGTTGCCGCAGAAGGGACAGGCCGAGGCGGCCATGGTGTCGTCGCCCACGATCTCGCCGCCGCAGCTCTTGCAGACGTAGGTGTGCAGACCGGCAGTCTCGCCCTCTGCCCAACCGCCGCCGGGGGTGGCCCAGTTCATCTCGCTGGGCTTTGCGTCCTTCAGATCCTCATCGTAGCCCTTCAGTGCGCCCACTTCAAATTCGGTATCGCAGTAGGGGCATTTCAACTTCTGGGTGGTGCTGTCAAATTTGATCGCACCATCACAGCAGGGGCATTTATATTCCAGCATTCCTGCCATAGTGTTTCCTCCTATGATCTGCGGAGCAAGGGCTTATTTACTTTTCTGCCCTGCCCCGCAGCGTGATCGGTCATTGTGCGCGGGGCTCAGCTGCGGTCGTTCTCGTCAAAGGGGTCGCCGCACTCCGGGCAGAACTTGGGCGGGTGTGCAGGGTCTGCCGGTTCCCAGCCGCACTTGTCGCACTTATACTTGGGCGTACCGGCGGGCTTGGGTCTGCCGCACTCAGAGCAGAATTTGCCCTTGTTTACTGCGCCGCAGCTGCAGATCCAGCCCTCTGCTGCTGCCGGGCGGGGCTTGCCGCACTCCGGGCAGAACTTACCGGTAACGGTAGCACCGCAGCTGCAAGTCCAGCTATCTGCAGGCTTCGGCTCCGGCTTTTTGCTGCCACATTCCGGGCAGAACTTGCCGGTAACGGTAGCGCCGCAGCTGCACTTCCAACTGCCCGCCGGAGAGGTCGGCTGCTGAGGCGCAGCGGTCTGCTGACCCATGGCAAACAGGTTCTGGGCGTTCATGCCGTTTGCGCCGGCTGCCATACCCATGCCCATAAAGCCGGTCATGGCACCGGCGGTGTTGCCGGCGGCGGTCTTCATGGCATCGATCTGGCCGCCCACCAGACGGGCTGCTGCGGTAGTGGGGTCGGTGGTCATGGCGTTCTCTTCCCACTCGGTGATCTTCTTCTGCTGTTCCTCCGGGATGGACAGGGAGTTGATGTTGAAGGAGAACACCTCAATGCCGCGCTTTTTGCGCCAGACATTGGACAGCTGCTCGTTGAGGGCCTCGGAGATCTCCAGTGTGTGGGCGGGGATCTCGTAATACTGCACCTTGTTGGCCGAAAGGGTAGCCAGCGCCGGCTGCAAAGCATTCATCAGTTCGCTCTTCAGGCGGGGAGCCAGCTCCGAGGCGTCATATTGCGTGGAAACGTTGCTGCACACATTGGTGTAGAACAGCAGCGGGTCGCAGATGCGGTAAGTAAAGCTGCCGTTGCAGCGAATGTTCACCGAGAGCTTATAGCCCCGCTCCTCACTGACCACCACGCGGAACGGAATGGGGGTGGCGGTGCCGTACAGGATCTCGCCCAGTTCCTTGGTGTTGATGTAGTACACCCGCTGATCCTTGCCGGTATCGCCGCCATAGGTAAAGCGCTTGGCTACGGTCTGGAAGGTAGCGGCCAGACTATCGCCGAAGTTGCCGGTGAACACGCTGGGCTCGGTGGAGGAATCAAAGGTATACTCGCCCGACTCGGCGCACACCTCTACAACCTTGCCCTGCTCCACGATGAGCATACACTGACCATCGGCCACAGCAATGCCGCTGCCGTTGGTGATGATGTTATCCTCGCCGTGGTTGGAACTGCGGCGGGAGGTGCGCTTCTGACCTTTGACCATCAGCACGTCCTTATCCAGAGAATCGCAATAGAAAAATTCCTTCCACTGATCTGCAAGAGTTCCGCCCAGTGCGCCCATACCTGCTTTGATCAAACCCATAGTAAATTCCTCCTGTATGTTTTATTGATTTGGTAAACGCTGACAGTTCTGCCTGCGTTCTGCTTTCGTCTTTTTTATCATGCAGAACGATTTCGTTTGCAAAAAGGTTCTGCCTGCTCAGGGGTAAGGGTCAGATACAATTGATATTATAATCATACTGCAATAAAGCACTGAACGCAAGGTATTTCTAACCGTTGCCATCTGCCTTTGCATTTTCTTTCACAAAAAGAACACCGGAGCGTCCATCGAGGCTCCGGTGTTCTGAAATAATAATTTTCTTTCTTGTTTCGCGCCGAAAAAGCTTAGAACCGCCGCCATGTATCCGGCATAAACAGCACCAGCATGGGGAAGATCTCCAGACGGCCGGCCAGCATATCGAAGATCAGTACCAGCTTTGCGGGGTCTGCAAAGCAGCCGAAGTTCTGCATGGGGCCTACCTTGACAAGGCCCGGACCGATGTTGTTCAGGGTAGCGGCCACGGCGGTAAAGTTCGTCACCATGTCAAAGCCGTTCAGGCTGATGAGGAAGAAGGAGGCCGCAAAGATAAAGATATACGCCGCAATGAACACGTTGGTGGTGCGGATGGTCTCGTGGTTGATCAGCTTGCCGTCCATGCGGGCGGGTGCTACCACCTGCGGGTGCAGGGCGGTCTTGAGCTCCTTAGTCAAGGTCTTGCCCAGAATGAGGAAGCGGCTCACCTTGATGCCGCCGCCGGTACTGCCCGCACAGGCACCAATAAACATAAGCATGACCAGAATTTCCTTGGAGAGGGTGGGCCACAGGTCAAAGTCACAGCTGGAGAAGCCGGTGGTAGTAATGATGGAGCCCACCTGAAAAGCGGCCTGCCGCAGCGCCTCGCCAAAGCTGTTGTACATACTATAAATGTTGGCAGTGATGATGCCCACTGCCACTGCGATGACCACAAAGTAGCCCCGCACCTCCTCGCTGGCGGCGGCGCGGCGGAACTTGCGCATGAGCAGCAGAAAGTAGGCGTTGAAGTTGACACCGAACAGGATCATGAAGATGGTCACGACCCACTGGATGTAGGGCGAAAAGCTGCTGAAGCTATCGTTGCGGAAGCCGAAGCCGCCGGTGCCCGCCGTACCAAAGGCGGTGAGCAGCGCCTCGAACAGGGGCATTCTGCCAACCAGCAGGAACACCAGCTCCAGCATGGTAAGAGCAAAGTAAATGCCGTACAGAATTTTAGCGGTGGACTGCACCTTGGGCACCAGCTTGTCCACCTGCGGGCCGGGGCTTTCCGCCTTCATCAGGTTGACGTGGGAGCCGCCGGTCAGCGGCAGCAGCGAGAGCAGAAACACCAGAACGCCCATGCCGCCGATCCAGTGGGTGAAGCTGCGCCAGAACAGAATACCGTTGGGCAGATCCTCCACGGCGGGCAGGATGCTGGCACCGGTGGTGGTAAAGCCGGAGACCGTCTCAAACAGGGCATCCACGGGGTTCGGGATGCAGCCGGTGAGCACAAAGGGCACCGCGCCCATCACCGAGATGAACACCCAGCACAGCGAGGTAGCCGCAAAGCCCTCGCGCATATAGAACACCTTACTGCGGGGCTTGATGGTGTGCAGGGCATAGCCGATGCCGGCGCTGACGGCAGCTGTGAGCAGAAACACGCCCAGCACTATCCACTCGCCATACACAAGGCTGGCGGCGGCGGGTAACAGCAGCAGTGCGCCCTCGATCATCAGCACATAGCCCAGCAGACGGAAAACGATCGCATAATTCATAGTCTGCCTCCGTCAGTGCTCCACGATATCGCGCAGATCGTGCAGACCGTGCTCCAGCGTGACCACGATGACGTTATCGCCCACCTGGATCTGGTCGCCGCCGCGGGGGATCAAAATCTTGCTGCCGCGGGTAATGCAGCACAGCAGCAGGTTCTTTTTCAGGTGCAGCTGGCTCAGGGGCACGCCGGTGGCGGCGCTCTCCTCGTGCACCGTAAATTCCAGTGCCTCCACGCGGTCGTCCAGAATGCGGTACAGGGTCTTGATGTTGCT
Source organism: uncultured Faecalibacterium sp. (assembly GCA_934512105.1). Taxonomy (GTDB): domain Bacteria; phylum Bacillota; class Clostridia; order Oscillospirales; family Ruminococcaceae; genus Faecalibacterium. Next base: position 21,612 of record CAKSWQ010000009.1, read on the forward strand.
GCCCGCCTCGTTCTGCAGGGCGCGGACGTACTGCACGATGTAGTCACAGGTCATGTACTTGGGGTAGACCACGCTGCCCAGATCCAACCCGGCCAGAATATCGTCAAATTCCAGACGGTTGACCTTGGTCACCAGCTTGCCCTGCGAGTGCTTTTTGGCAAACAGGGTCAGCAGCACATTCTCCTCGTCGATGTTGGTCAGCGCCACAAAAGCCTCGGTGGATTCCAGCCCCTCGGAAAGCAAAAACTCGCGGTTGGAGCCGTCCTCGTTCAGGATCTGTGCGCCGGGCAGCTGCTCGGCCAGTTCTACGCAGCGGGCAGCGTCCCGCTCCACGATGCGCACCCGCACATGGTTTTCCAGCAGCTCCTGACTGAGGTAGTAGGCAATGGCACCGCCGCCCACGATGAGGGCGTTGCGCACCGGCTGCACCGGCAGATGCAGCTGCTGGAAGAAGGCGTGGGCCTTTTCCTGCGTGGCAAGGAAGGTGACCTGATCGCCCTTTTGCAGCACGAAGTTACCGTTGGGGATGATGACCCCGCCGTCACGCTCCACTGCGCACACCAGAATATCGCTCTTGAGCCGGGTGGGGATCTCGCGGATGGCTACACCGTCCAGTGCATCGGGCAGCGCAAACTTGATCAGCCGCACACGGCCGTCCGCAAAGGTATCGATCTTGCTGGCACCGGGGAACCGCAGCAGATGGGAGATCTCCTTTGCTGCTGCCATTTCCGGGTTGATGATGGCGGAAATACCGATCTGCTTTTTGATAAAGTCCAGCTCGTGGCTGTAAGACGGGTTGCGCACACGGGCAATGCCGTGGCAGTGACCCGCCTTTTTGGCAAACATGCAGCAAAGCAGGTTCAGTTCGTCCGAGCCTGTGACTGCAATGAACACGTCCGCATCCTCAATGCCCGCCTCGGACAGGGTGGTGATGGACGAGCCATTGCCCACGATGCCCAGCACGTCGTAGCTTTCGGTCAGGTGCTCCACGCGCGCTTTGTTGGTGTCCACCACAGTTACGTTGTGGCCTTCCTCGCTGAGCTGGCGCGCCAGAGCCGTACCGACCTTGCCGCCGCCCACCAGAATGATCTTCATAACAAGTCCTTTCTCCTTTGGCAGCCCCTTTTCTGGGGCATACAAGTACAGTATAGTATAGCATATCCCTCCGCAAAGTTCTACTGTTTGCTCCGCAAATACAGCGAATTGCTTAAAAAGCGACTGTTTCTTTGTGCAAAAGAACAATTTGCAGCATAAAATGCAAAAATGGGACTGCCGCACATCTTTGTGCAACAGTCCCTTGGAGATTCTATGAAATTCAGTACCGTTCTACGCCGTCCTTAGTGACAAGGGCGTACACCAGCGGGGCTTCCTCCGGCTTTTCAGCGCCGTACACAAGGCCGCTGCGATACTCGGCGGCAGCGGCTTCAAACTTGTCCGCTGCGCCGTAGAAGGTGGCAAGGCTCTCACCCTTATGGACGTAATCACCGCGCTTTTTGTGCAGGGTGATACCGGCGGCAAAGTCCAGCGGGTCGCCCTTTTTCTGGCGGCCTGCGCCCAGCAGCACGCTGGCAGAGCCGATCTTTTCCGCGTCATTGGCCACGATGTAACCGTCCTGCTCGGCCAGCAATTCGTAGCTGGCAGCAGGCTGTGCAAACAGGCTGTAATCCTCCAGTACCCGGACATCGCCGCCCTGTGCGGCAAACATTTCCTTGCACTTTTCAAAGGCAGAGCCGTCCGCAATCACAGCCTCGGCCATGGCGCGGCAGTGGGCGGCATCGCCCTTGCCTGCCAGCACCAGCATATTGGCTGCCAGTTGCAGGCACACCTCGGTCAGGTCTGCCGGGCCGTGGCCTTTGAGCACGTCCATGCTCTCCATCACTTCCAGACTGTTGCCGATATTGTGCCCCAGCGGGGTATCCATATCGGTGATCATGGCGGCCACCCGGCGGCCATGGTGGGTGCCGATGGCCACCATCAGCTGCGCCAACTCAATGCTCTGATCCACAGTTTTCATAAAGGCACCGGTGCCAGTGGTGACGTCCAGCAGAATAGCGTCCGAGCCGGAGGCCAGCTTTTTGGACATGATGCTGGAGGCGATCAGCGGGATACAGCTGACGGTGGCGGTAACGTCCCGCAGGGCGTACATCTTTTTATCTGCCACCGCGATGCCCTCGCTCTGGCCGATGACCGACAGACCGATCCGGTTCACCTGTGCAAAAAATTCCTCCTGCGAGAGGGCAGTCTTTGTGCCGGGCACGCTTTCCATCTTGTCGATGGTACCGCCGGTGTGACCTAAGCCCCGGCCGCTCATTTTTGCGATCTTCACCCCGCAGGCCGCCACGATGGGCGCAATGACCAGCGTGGTCTTATCGCCCACGCCGCCGGTGGAGTGCTTGTCCACCTTGATGCCCGGAATGGGCGAAAGGTCTACCATCACGCCGCTGTGCGCCATTACATCGGTCAGCTCGGCGGTCTCCTCGTTGGTCATGCCGCGCAGGTATACTGCCATCATCCATGCGGCCATCTGATAATCAGCCACTTCCCCGCTGACAAAGCCGTTGACAATGGCTTCCAGCTCCTCCCGGGTGTGGGTGCCGCCATCCCGCTTTTTTGCGATCAGATCATAAATACGCATCGTTTCACGCTCCTGTTCTTATAGCTTTTGGGGCGTTTTATGCCCGGATCTCCTGCCATACGCTCTTGCCGTCCAGCGTGGAAGCGTCCACTTCCAGATACTCGCAGATGGTCTTGGCAACGGTGCCGAAGCACAGCTTGGTGCCCAGATCCGTGCCCGCCTTTATGCCCTTGCCGCAGACCAGATACGGCACATACTCGCGGGTATGGTCGGTGGTCTTGGTATAGGAGGGGTCACAGCCGTGGTCGGCAGTGATCATGAGCAGGTCGCCCTCCCGCATCCCCGGCAGGAAATCGGCCAGAAAACGGTCGAACTCGGTGGCGGCGGCGGCGTAGCCTGCCACATCGCGGCGGTGGCCGTAGAGCATATCAAAATCCACCAGATTCACGAAGGCAAGGCCTTCAAAATCCCGGGTCTGCAAGGCCTTGGTAAAGGCGATGCCATTGGTATTGCCGGTGGTCTTGATCTTTTCGGTCACGCCCTCGCCGTCAAAGATATCGTAGATCTTGCCCACGGCAATCACGTCCTTGTCGGCAGACTTCAGCAGATCCAGCATGGTGGCGCGGGGCGGCTTCAGGCTCAGGTCGTGGCGGTTGGTGGTGCGGTAGAAGGTGTCGGCGCTGTTGCCAAGGAAAGGGCGGGCGATCACGCGGCCCACACCGTACTTGCCCTTGAGCATTTCCCGGGCGATCTCACAGTAACGGTACAGCTCCTGCACCGGCACCAGTTCTTCGTTGGCAGCAACCTGAAAAACGCTGTCGGCGCTGGTGTAGACGATGAGGGCGTTTTCCCGCATGGCCTGTTCGCCGTAATCCTTCAGCACCTGCGTGCCGGAATAAGGCTTGTTGCACAGCACCTTGTGGCCGGTCTTTTGCTCATACTCCCGGATCAGTTCCTCCGGGAAGCCCTCGGGGAAGGTAGGCAGCGGCTCCGGGCTGACCACACCGGCGATCTCCCAGTGGCCGATGGTGGTATCCTTGCCCATGCTCTGCTCCTGCAGGCGGGCAAAGGCAGCCGCCGGGGCATCCGTTCTCTCCCCTGCGGTCACGCCGTCAATGTTGAACAGGCCCAGCTTGCGCAGGTTGGGGCAATTGAAATTGGGGTGGTTCGCAATGGCACCCAGGGTGTTGGTGCCTGCATCGCCGAAGGCAGCGGCGTCCGGCTCTGCGCCGATGCCAAAGCTGTCCAGCACGATCAGAAAAACACGTTTTTCCATAATGGTCACTCCATTTCTCCGGGGCGCGTCCCGGAACAGTACTACTTTATTACCCTTATTATAAGCAAAAAACCCCTCAGATGCAAGAGGAAGCGCCCTTGTGCGGTCTTATCAGTTTTTACGTTTTGCAGCAGTTTTCCCCTGTCGGACAGCACGCAGAAAGCTGCGGCGCATCGTTAAAACATTTACAATCTCTTTTTTGGGCATCAGCAGACGCAAAAACTTGTATTCAAGCAAAAATTCCTCTTGCTCTCTTGCACCGGAAGGATTATAATAATAGGTGGTAGAGTTTTGTGTTTTCCGCTTTACCACATAAACCGACCCGCTGTACCAGGAGCTTTTTGTTTCCCTTGGTCATACACAGCAGCCTGCAGGGATGCTGTGCCGGATATAAGTAAGAGAGAGTTGACGGAGGTATATTGCATGAGAAAGACGAAAATTATTTGCACCCTTGGCCCTTCCACCGATAAGGAAGGCGTGCTGCGCGATCTGATCGCCAACGGCATGAACGTGGCCCGCTTCAATTTTTCCCACGGTTCCCACGAGGAGCATCTGGGCCGCTTTGAAAAACTGAAGGCTCTGCGCGAGGAGCTGGGCAAGCCCGTGGCCGCACTGCTGGACACCAAGGGCCCCGAGATCCGCCTGAAGGACTTCAAGAACGGCGTTGAGAATCTGGTTGCAGGCCAGACCTTTACCCTGACCACCCGCGATGTGGAGGGCACCAACGAGATCTGCTCCATCACCTATAAGGACCTGCCCATGGACGTGGAGCCGGGCGGCACCATCATGCTGGACGACGGCCTGATCAAGCTGCAGATCCAGACCGTGAACGACACCGACATCGTCTGCACCGTGCTGAACAACGGCAAGATCAAGAACAAGAAGGGCGTCAACGTGCCCGGCGTGCACCTGTCCATGCCGTATATGAGCCAGCGCGATAAGGACGATATCATCTTCGGCATCCAGCAGGGCTACGATTTCATTGCCGCTTCCTTTGTGCGCACCGCACAGGACGTGTACGATATCCGCAACCTGCTGAACCAGTACGACTCCAACATCCGCATCATTGCAAAGATCGAGAACCGCGAGGGCGTGAACAACATCGACAGCATTCTGGCCGCTGCCGACGCCGTGATGGTGGCCCGTGGCGATCTGGGCGTGGAGATCGACTTCACCGAGCTGCCCGGCATCCAGAAGACCATCATCGACCGCTCCTTCTCCTTCGGCAAGCCCATCGTCACCGCTACCCAGATGCTGGACAGCATGATGGTGAACCCCCGCCCCACCCGCGCCGAGATCTCGGACGTGGCAAACGCCATCTACGACGGCACCTCTGCCATTATGCTGTCCGGTGAGACCGCTGCCGGTGCCTACCCCGTGGAGGCACTCAAGACCATGTCTGCTATTGCCGAGCGCACCGAGCAGGAGGGCTTCCATCTGCGCGGTCGCACGATGGATTCCAACCCCGGCAAGATCAGCGTTTCTGACGCTACCGCCCATGCTGCCTGCCTGACCGCACGGGACGTGAACGCCGCCGCCATCGTTACCGTGTCCGAGTCCGGCACTACTGCCCGCCTGCTGAGCAAGTACCGTCCGCAGCAGCCCATCATTGCCTGCGTCATGCGCGAGCAGGTGCAGCGTCAGCTGTCCCTGAGCTGGGGCATCACCCCGCTGATGATGTCTCTGGCACACAGCACCGATGAGCTGATCGAGATGTCCACCGCTCTGGCCAAGGAGAACGGCTACCTGCACAACGGCGAGCTGGCTGTTGTGACCGCAGGCGTGCCCGTGGGCGTTTCCGGCACCACCAACATGATCAAGATCCACATGGTGGGCAACTGTCTGGCTACCGGCGTGGGTGTCGGCCCTGAGAACAACGATGTTGCCAGCGGCAAGGCCTGCGTCTGCCGCACCATGGACGAGGTGCGCGCCAAGTTCAAGCCCGGCATGGTGCTTGTGGTGCCTTCCACCAGCAACGAGATGCTGAGTTTTGTGCGCGATGCCGCCGCTCTGGTGGTAGAGGAGCCCGGCCTGAACAGCCACGCCGCCATTGCCGGCAAGGCACTGCTGAAGCCCACCGTTGTGGGTGCCGCCGGTGCTACCAGCCACATCCGCGATGGTCTGATGGTGGCTGTGGACTGCGCACACGGCAGTGTGCAGCGCCTGCAGGGCTAAGACATAAAAGGAGAACCGTAGCATGGAACGTATCGCAAGCTTTTGCGTGGATCACACCCGGCTGGAGCGCGGGATGTATCTGAGCCGTCAGGACGGCGATGTGCTCACCTGGGACATCCGCATGAAAAAGCCCAATCAGGGCGATTATCTGACCACCGCCGCCGCCCACACGCTGGAGCACCTGTTTGCCACCTACGCGCGCAACAGCGCCGTGAAGGATGGGGTGATCTATGTCGGCCCCATGGGCTGCCGCACCGGCTTTTACCTGCTCACCCGGGGGCTGACCCCGGCGCAGGCACTGCAGCTGACGGTGGATGCCTACCGCTTTATGGCTGGCTTTGAGGGCGCTGTGCCCGGTGCCAGCGAGGTGGAGTGCGGCAACTACCGCGATATGGATCTGCCCGCCGCCAAGGCCGAGGCCGCTGCCATGCTGCCCGTGCTGGAAGCGCTGACCGCAGAGGATCTGCACTACTGATCTATGAACCGAAAGGAGCACCGCACAGTATTTTTGTGCGGTGCTCCTTTTTTTGCTTTGAGAGGATTTTGAATATCCTCCGCTTCGCTCCGGATATCTTCGGCGGAAAAAATATTTATAATTATAATTTAGGGCAGGGGAACGTCTGCGGACATTCCCCTGCCCTGTTTTCACAAAAAGAGATCTCAAATCAGCCCCAAGGCTGCAAACTCCTTGGCGATGCCGTCCTCGTACACCGAGGGGGCAATGCGGTCGCAGCGCTGCTTCAGGCTTGCAGAGCCATTGGCCATACAGACGCTGATGCCGACCACATCGGTCATTTGCAGATCGTTGTCACTGTCGCCAAAGCCGATGCTGTCCTGCAAGGGCACATTGAGAGCGTCGCATACAGTCTTGATGCCGCGCCCCTTATCAAATTTACGGTTGATGAGTTCGCCGTTCACATAGCCGCCGTCCAAACCGTCCAGCTTGCTCTCGCAGAACACGAACCTGTCCTCATACAGCCGCTTTGCTTCGTCCAGGTCCTCTCTGCGCTCCGCGATATAAACGATCTTATACAGCGGCTCGCCCTTATAATCGGCCAGCGGACTGATGGTCATGCCGTCCTCCATGGCCTTGCGCCAGCGGGCGGCTTCGCTGTTCAGGGGGCCTGCATCCCGGTGGGTAAAGCTCCAGCGCTCGATCATCTTCAGGCTGCCGTAGGTGGCATCCCGCGCTTCCAGCGTGCACTCCACGCCGTGGCGCTCCATGGCGCTGCGCACATCCTGTGCCAGCTGCGGCTCCATGGGCAGGTCTACCAGCACCTTGTCCCCACAGAACACATAGCCGCCGGCACTGCACACCGCGCCGTCAAAGCCGTAGTCCAGCAAAGGCTGGGTCATGCGCAGATTGCGCCCGGTGCACAGAAACAGCTTGTGGCCGTTGGCGCGTGCCTTGTGTAGCGCCTCGACTGCACTTTGGGGGATCAGCATCTCGCCCGGAGGCAGCAGCGTACCATCAATATCTAAAAAGATCAGTTTTTGTTTCATTCGTCCCTCTTTTTTTACAGTGAGCCGCGCTCTACCAGCGTATAGCCCAGCGTAGTCTGGCGCACCGGCGCAGCGTCCGCTCCGGTGTGCTCTAAGCTTTGCAGCAGCATCCGGGCAGCTTCCTGCCCTACCTGCCGCTGATAGAAGCGGATGGTGGTCAGGCCGGGCTCTACCACCTTGCCTGCCCAGTTGTCTCCGATGCCGGCAAGACCTACATTCTCGCCTACTTTACGTCCGGCCTCCCGCAGCACCTGCAAAGCGCCAAAGGCTACGGTGTCGGTCACACAGACCACACCGTCCAGCTGCGGGCAGCGCGCCAGCAGTTCCTCCATGCAGCGGTGTCCCTCTTCCATGGAAAAGGCGGCGCAGCAGGCGCGGGGCAGACCGTCCGCGTTCAGTCCAGCCTCCCGCAGCGCATCCTGCACACCCTGACGGCGGGCAATGCCGGTGGCGGCGTCCTGCTCGCTGCCGCCGATGTACACGATATTCCTGCGGCCATGCTCCAGCATCTTCCGGGTCAGGTCGCGGGCGGCAGAACGGTCATCGTTATAAACACAGGGCAGGTCTGCAAAGCGCTGTCCTGTTACCACCACAGGCACACGGCAGTCCTTCAGTGCCTTGCACAGCTGCGGGCTGTAATCATAGCCCAGCAGGATGATACCGGCCACATGGTTGCGCTGCAACGCTGCAAGATATTCCAATTCCATCTGCTCGTCCAGCTCGGTGTTCGCCAGCAGCATCAGGTAGCGGCTTGCGCCCAGCTCGGACGCAATGCCGCTGATGATCTGCCCTACCGACTGGGAACTGATGCTGGGCACGATGACCCCCACCTGACGCACCTTGCCGGTGCGCAGGGTCTGCGCCGCAGTGTCCGGGCTGTAACCGGTCTTTTCCACTACGGCTTGTATCACGGCACGCTTCTGCTCGCTGAGGGGACCGCCGTTCAGATAGCGGCTAACCGCAGCACTGGAAACGCCTGCCAGCTTTGCAATATCACTGATGGTCATGGGGTTCTTTTCTCCGTTCCCTCTCCGGTGGCAATGTGTAAACGTTTTCATGCTTATTATAAATCCGTTTCACATTTCCCGCAAGAGGTGCAATGACCGTTTTTCTGCGGGGCTGTCTGCTGTTTTTTTGGTTGGTTTGTACAGCACAAACGTTTTTGCTTTCCGATTTACCACCAGATTTGCAAAAACGTTGCGCTTACACAAGTCCCATGCTGATGGCGCGTGCGATAAGCCCCAGCACCAGCGCTGCCAGAATAATGCCCAACACCACCCTGCTCTCGCCGCCGGTCTGCCGCTTTTTGCTGCGGGAGGCTGTGCCGCAGCTCTGCTTTGTACCAGTGCTGCGGCTGCGGGCAGACGTGCTCTGCCGTCCGGCAGTTCTTTTGGAGCTGCGGGCTTGCTGTGCGCTGCGGGGCTTGCTGCGGGCAGCAGCTTTCCCCTGCTGTGCGTTCTGCGGGCTGCTCTGGCGCGCCTTGAGGGGCTTGCCTTCGCTGCAACGGCTCAGATAGTCCTCTGCCTCGCGGTAATACTGCGCCAGCTCGTTTTCTTTAAAAGCGGTACCGGCGTAGCCTTCCTCCAAAGCCTCGATGGCTTCGTTGAACAGCAACGCCGCCTGTGCACCGTCCGCTGCAACTGCCGCATGGGCAGCTTCGTTGCGGGCGGTGCGGATGGCGTTGCAGGCATGGCGGGCGGCAGAGGGGTGTGCCGTGTTGCCCAGCAGATCCAGCGGGCGGGCAGCATCGTTCTCCGGGTCCAGCAGCACCCGCATACACAGGGTAGTGTCCAGCTGCTGCCAGCTGGTCTTGCCGGTAAGATCCGGCATACGGTCGTAGTAGTCCGGGCTTTCCTGCTTGCGGGCGGCAATATGCTCCAACAGCGCATCCAGACTGTGTGCCCCGGGCTTACGCTCCCAGTGCCAGCGCAGCAGGCGGCGGCTGATCTCATCGCAGGCGGTCTTGATCTCAAAAGCCACCTGTAAAGCTTGTTCCGGCATGGTATCTCCTTTCTGTGCAATGCACACAAAAGGCGGAGAAGGCACGCTGCCCCCTCCGCCGGGATGGTTTATTTTACAGTACGAACTGGTAGTACACAAAGCCGCACAGTGCAATGGCTGCGCACAGAATAGCCGTGATGGGCGGCACCCAGCGGATCAGCGCTTCTGCCACGCTGTCCCGGCTGTCCTCGTACTCCTCGTCCTCCTCCATGGGCTCGGGCTGCCGTACCGGAGCCGGACGACGGGCAGCGGCGGGCATCACGCGGGTGCCCTCGTCTGCCGCAGCAGCGCCGGAAAGCGGTGCGCGGGCAGAGGCATCCAGCACCCGGGTAGGCTCCGCGATGGGCTGGATGGGGGCAGCCTTCGGCTGGTAAGCCGGTGCTCCCACGACCCGGGTGGGCTCCTCTACGGGTGCTGCCGGGGCGGCAGGGGCTGCACCCACAATGCGGGTAGGCTCCTCCATCGCAGCGGGCGCTGCGGGAGCTGCTGACACATTGAGGGGCATCTCCATCTCGTCTGCCGGGGCGGCAGGCTGCAGCAGGGTGTTCAGCGCATTTTGCAGCAGGATACGGTCGCAGCCGCACTCAGAGCAGTAAACGGTGTCCTCCTCGGTGGGGTGGAAGGCACCGCAGGCGCAGTACCAGCCGTTCTCGAACACCTGCGGCTGGTACTTGAGCCCGGCGCGGTTCATGCGGGCTTCCAGCGCCTTTTGCAGCTCCGGGGCCAGACGGCGGGGTGCAGGCAGGCGCACGCGCTTGATGCCGTCCAGATGCACCACGCGCTTGCCGTTGTACACATTGCACAGCGTAACATCCACGCTGGTGATGGCCTTTGCCGTGATGAACACGGCATCGTCCTGCCCGAACAGCTCGCCGGGCTTTACCTGAAGATCCCGGTACTCGAACTTATCCTCGCACAGGATCACACCGTCCACGCCCTTGCACTTAAAGTGGATCTCCAGTGCGGTCAGGGTCACGCGGGAAATATTCTTGAATGTCAGGCAGACAGCGTGCTCACCGCTGACATCTCCCTTGAGCAGTTCCACACAGACGAACTGCACCGGGCTGCCGGGGGTATAGTAGTTTGCGCGGGTCTGTGCGACCGGGTTAAAATTTTCCTCCACGATGCTCGCTCCTTTCCTTAAAAAGCTTAGTTCTGCTGCTCCGGGGCGTCCGGCTGCGGCATTTCCGTCTGGGCAGGCTCGGCCTGCTCGGCGGGTTCGGCACGCTCAGCAGTCTGGGCAGTCTCTACGGCCTGCACCGGGGCAGGCTGCACGGTCTGGTCGGGCTGTGCCTGCTCAGGCTTTGCATCCTCGCAGGGAGGCAGGGTTCCGCCGGCCATAATGGTGTTGAACTGCTCCTCGTTGAGCTTTTCGCGCTCCATCAGCGCCTTGGCCAGTGCATGGAGCTGGTCGATGTGCTCCGTCAGGGTGCGGCGGCAGGTCTCGTAGGCCTCGTCGATGATATCGCGGGTCTCGCTGTCGATCTCGGCAGCGGTGGTCTCGCTGTAACCCTTGCCCTGACCAAAATCGCGGCCAAGGAAGGTCTCCTCCTGGGAGGTACCGTAGACCACAGGACCCAGACGCTCAGAGAAGCCGTAGCGGGTGATCATCTGGCGGGCAATGTTGGTGGCCTGCTGCAGGTCATTGGAGGCACCGGTGGAGATGTCCTCCAGGATCAGCTGCTCGGCCACGCGGCCGCCCAGGCTGGACACGATGTCCTCAAACATCTCACCCTTGGTCACATAGCTGCGATCCTTCTCGGGCAGATACATGGTATAGCCACCGGCCTGACCGCGCGGGATGATGGTGATCTCGTGCACACGGGGATGATGCTTGCAATAGAAGCCTGCCACGGCGTGACCGGCCTCGTGGTAGGCGGTGAGCTTTTTCTCCTCCGGGGTGACTACGCGGCTCTTCTTCTCGGGGCCAGCCATCACCTTCATGGAGGCTTCCTCGATATCTTCCATGGTAATGGCCTTGCGGTTGCGGCGGGCTGCCAGCAATGCGGCCTCGTTGACAAGGTTCTCAAGGTCTGCACCGGCAAAACCGGCGGTGCGCTGGGCAATGACTTTCAGGGAGACGTCCGGCGCAAGGGGCTTGTTGCGGGTATGCACCTTCAAAATTTCCTCGCGTCCCTTGACATCCGGCAGACCCACATAGACCTGACGGTCGAAACGGCCGGGGCGCAGCAGCGCCTTATCCAGAATGTCGGCACGGTTGGTGGCAGCCATGACGATGATGCCATCGTTGGCCTCAAAACCGTCCATCTCCACCAGCAGCTGGTTCAAAGTCTGCTCGCGCTCATCGTGACCGCCGCCCAGACCTGCGCCGCGCTGACGGCCCACGGCGTCGATCTCATCAATGAAGATGATGCAGGGCATGGTCTTTTTGGCCTTATCGAACAAATCACGCACGCGGGATGCGCCCACGCCAACGTACATCTCCACAAAGTCAGAACCGGAGATGGAGTAGAAGGGCACTCCGGCCTCGCCTGCACAGGCACGGGCCAGCAGGGTCTTACCGGTACCCGGAGGGCCCACCAGCAGCACGCCATGGGGGATGCGGGCACCCAGTGTATTGAACTTATCCGGGCTCTTGAGGAACTCCACAACTTCCTTGAGTTCCTCTTTTTCCTCGTCCTCACCGGCTACATCGGCAAAAGTTGCAGTCTTTTTGTTCTCGTGCTCGTCCTTCACCTTGGCCTTGCCTACGTTCATGATGCCGCCGCCACCGGCGCCGCCGCGCATCATGGAGAACAGCAAAAAGCCGGTGCAGCCCAGCATGGCCAGATAGAACAGGATCTCCATCCAGGGGATGGTCTCCTTGGCGGGCACATAATCGTACACCATGGGCGCATCGGGGTTGGCTGCATCGTACTGGGCGATGTAGTCCGACACATGATCCACGAACATCCGGGCGTAGGGCAGCTTATAGCTGACCGTCTCGGTGCCGTCATCGTTCTTCTTAACCCCGGTGGGGGCAGAGGAAGAAGAGGACAGCAAGCCGGAAAGCAGCCCGCCCGTAGACTGGGTGGTGGTCTGCTCGGCAGCGTTGGGCAGCTCCTGTTCGCCCTCCTTCAGGGTCATGGTGATCACGCCGGTATTCAGATCCAGCGAGAATTTGGTGACCTGATTGCTCTCAAAATAGTGTACCACTGTGGAATATGCCATGGAGGAGCCGCTGGTACTGCTGCCGGTGCCTCCCAGCACCGACCACACCATCAGCACGGCTGCCAGCGCAATGGCGATCACCAGCGGATTGAAACGGGGTTTCTTCGGTTGCAAAAAAATCAACTCCAGTTCTGGATTTTTATAATGGACACGTTACTTCGTGTAGACCTCGGGCTTCAGCACGCCGACATAGGGCAGGTTGCGGTACGTTTCATCGTAGTCCAGACCATAGCCCACCACGAACTCGTCCGGCACCTGAAAGCCCTCGTAATCCGGCTGGATATCGGCCTTGCGGCGGCTGGGCTTATCCAGGATGGTGCAGATCTTAACGGAGTTCGGGTTGCGCATCTTGAGCATGGGCACAAGGTTGGACAGGGTGACGCCGGTATCCAGAATATCCTCCACGATCAGCACATCCTTGCCGGACAGGTCGCCATCCAGATCCTTGATGATCTTGACCAGACCGCTGGTGGTGGTGTTGCTGCCGCCGTAGCTGGAGACCACCATAAAGTCGATATTGCAGGGGATGCTCACAGCCCGCATCAGGTCGGCCATAAAGACCACCGAGCCCTTGAGGATAGACACCAGCACCAGATTTTTACCGGCATAGTCCCGGCTGATCTGAGCGCCCAGCTCTGCCACCTTGGCCTTCAGCTGCTCTTCGCTGACCAGAACGGTCTTGACATCATCGTGCATACTCATTTGTTTTTTCCTCCTGTGTTTCGATCTCTGCATTCAAGTGCAGGACCCATCTGCTTTCCGCGTCCGGTGCAAGGCCATCGGCAAAGCCTTCCCCACACACCCATAAAATTTCGCTTCCGCTGGCCAGCAGCGGCAGCGTATCCCGCAGGTCGTTCGGGACACCGGCCTCGTTCATCCACTTTCGCAGCGGCTTGCTCAAGCCCCGCCCCGCAGGCCGGAAACGATCCCCCGGCTGTCGGGCGCGCAGAACAAGATCAGTGTACAACGTAGTTATTCTAGCATAATCCGCCCGATTTTTTAAGTCCTTTTTATGAACGACTTGTATTTTTTCTTCAAAATCGGCTGTTAACAGCTCCGCTTTCCCCTTCCAGCCCCCGCACAGCCGGAATTCCGGCTGTTTTTCGGGCAAAAAGGGCACTTGCTGCGGCGCTCTCTCCGTCTGACTGGGCCGCGCTTGCGGCAGTGTTTCCTGCCGCAGACAGCCGTTTCCGGCGCAAAAGCGCACCTGCCCGGTCAGCTGTACTGCGCCGCTGCCCTGCCGTACCACGGCACACAGCAGCTGCACATATTTTTCCTCTGCATCCCGCACCGGAGCCACAAGGCTGTGCAGTGCAGTTTCCAGCAGCAGCGGGTCTGCCGCCTGCAAAGGTGCCAGCTGCCATGCCGGTGCTGCGCCGGGCAGCCGTGCCGCCGCCAGAAGCTTTGCAGCCCCGGCAGCAAGGTAGGCGTCTGCCCGCGCGGCCTTTTCACAGAACCGCGCCAGATTCTGCACCGCCGCCGCGTTGGTGCTTTCCAGCGCAGGCAGGGCGCTGTGGCGCAGCCGGTTGCGGGCGTAGGCATCGGTGTCGTTGGTCTCATCGGTGACCCACGGCTGCCCCGCCGCCCGGCAGATGGCCTCGGTCTCGGCGCGGCTCAGGCAGAGCAGCGGGCGCAGGTAGCACCCGCGCCTTGGCCGGATGCCGCCCGCACCGTGCAGCCCGGTGCCCCGCGCCAGACGCAGCAGCAAGGTCTCAGCCTGGTCATTTGCAGTATGGGCCGTGGCGATGGCATCTATCCCCTGCCCCTGCAGCTGCGCAAAGGCCGTGTAGCGCAGGCGGCGCGCCCAGTCCTCCCCGGCGTGCGCCGGGGGCGGAGCAAGCTCTGCCGCATGGAACACCCGCAGCGGCACGCCCAAGCGGGCGCATTCTGCCCGCACAAAGGCCTCGTCCCGGTCGGCACTCTGCCCGCGCAGGCCGTGATTCACATGGCAGGCAGAGAGCGTATAGCCGAACCTTGGCTGCAGCTGCCGCAGCAAAAGCAGCAGCGCCATGCTGTCCGCCCCGCCGGAGACTGCCGCCGCCAGCCGCAGCGGTGCGCCGGGCTGCAAAAGCCCCTCCCGGGTGCAGAAATCCTCCACCCGGGCAAGAATCACGGTATCCATCAGCGCTTGAAGTCCACATCCATAAAGCGGGTGTGGGCACCATCCCAGCCCAGCGGCACGGTGCTGGTCTCGCCGTGACGGTTCTTTGCCACGATGCACTCGGCGGTATCGGCATCCACCTCGGCACCGTCCGGGTTCTGGCTGGCGTAGTAGGAATCGCGGTACAGGAACAGAACGCAGTCTGCGTCCTGCTCGATGGAACCGGAGTCACGCAGGTCCGAAAGCTGCGGGCGGTGGCTGGAGTTGTTGCCCTGCTTTTCCACTGCACGGGACAGCTGGCTCAGCGCGATGATGGGCACGTTCAGTTCCTTGGCCATGATCTTCAGGTTCCGGGTGATGGAGCTGATTTCCTGCACGCGGTTCTCGCTGCGCTGGCCAGTGGTCATCAGCTGTAAATAGTCGATGACGATCAGGCCCACGTTGGGGCGGGCAGGGTCCTGATTCACCCGGCGGATCTTCGCCTTCATCTCGGTGATGGTAATGCCGGAGGTATCGTCCATATAGATCGGTGCATCGTGCAGTTTTTCAGTAGCCAGCGCCAGATACTCCCAGTCCTCGGCGCGCAGTGCACCGGTGCGGAAGGCCTGACTGTCGATACCTGCCTCCGACGAGAGGATACGGTTGGTCAGCTGCTCCTTGGTCATTTCCAGGCTGAAGATGGCCACCGGCACCTTTTGCTGCATGGCCACGCGGGTGGCGATGTTCAGCGCAAAGCTGGTCTTGCCCATACCGGGACGGGCTGCCAGAATGACCAGATCGCCGCGGCCAAGGCCGGTAAGCACGGTGTCCAGCAGACGGAAGCCGGTAGGGATGCCCTTGTACTTATCCGCATCCGGGCCGCTGATCTTTTGCAGGTTGGTCAGCGTTTCCACCATGCTGGACGAAAGCGGGGTCAGGGCGCTGGAATCGCGGCCGGAGCGGATCTCGTAGATGCGCTGCTCGGCGTTTTCCAGCAGAAGGTCGGCGTCCGGCTCGTCCCCGGCGTCCTGCAGGATGTCCTTGGCGACCCCCATCAGCTGACGCACCAGATATTTTTCCTGCACGATCTGGGCGTAAGCCTTTACGTTGGAGATGCTGGGCACCGTTTCCGCCAGACCGGTCAGGTAGATCTTGGCTTCGTCTGCACTGGGGAACACACCATCGGACACCACTGCATCCAGCAGAGTGACAAAGTCGATGGTCTGGTCGTTGGTAAACAGGCGCAGCATCTCGGTCCAGATCTGGGCGTTCTGCCGGGTGTAGAACATTTCCGGCTTGATGATCTCCACAAGATCAGTCAGTGTATCGGGCTTGAGCAGCACCGCGCCCAGCACGCTCTGCTCTGCCTGCATATTGTAGGGCAGATTGATGCCCACGCTCTCCAGATTCAGTTCATTGGAATAACGTCGTTCGTTCGGCATAGTAGTTTGTCCTTATCCAAAATCCAAAACATCCTGTAAAGCCAAAAAGCGCCCCCTGCTGTGAGGGGGCGCAAACGGCACACAGATCAGGCCTGTTCCACTTCCACCTGAATCTTGAAGGAAGCCACGACGCCAACATACAGACGGACCTTGCCGTTGAACACGCCGGCATCCTTGATGTCCTTGGTCTCCAGCTCGATCTTCTTTTTGTCGATGGGTGCACCTGCCAGCGCAGCCAGTGCCTCGGCAACTTCCTTGCCGGTCACCTTGCCGTGCAGACGGCCGGATGCGCCGCCCTTAGCCTTGATGGTCACGGTCTTGCCTTCGATCTTGGCAGCCAGAGCCTTGGCGGCTGCCACATTCTCGGCCTCGTGGAAATCGGCTGCGGCCTCCTTGCCGCGGGCCATGTTCACAGCGCTGGCATCTGCCACAGCGGCCAGCTTGCGCGGGAACAGGTAGTTGCGGGCGTAGCCGTCGGAGACCTCGTGGATCTCGTCCTTCTTGCCAATGCCCTTGATATCCTGCTTCAGAATCACTTTCATGATAGTATCCCTCACTTCTCACCGGAAAACCGGTGCAGTCTTATGGTAATAGTATAGCGCATTTGTCGTTTTTGGGCAAGAGGAAGCGGGGCAGCATTTCAAATGTCCTCCGCTGCACACCTACCCCCTCAGTCGCCTGCGGCGACAGCTCCCCCAAGGGGACGCCTTTTTGCGGCGGCAAACCGGGGCAGTTACGCTCTTTACCCCAGTTCCTTTGCGGCCACGTCCAGCGCTACCTCGATGACCTTGTCCATGTCGTAGTACTTATACTCGCCCAAACGGCCGCCGAAGATCACGCCCGGCTCGGTATCGGCCAGCGCCTTGTACTGTGCATACAGAGCACCGTTCTTCTCGTCGTTGACGGGATAGTAGGGCTCGTCGCCTTTTTTCCACTCGGCGCTGTACTCCCGGCTGATGACGGTCTTGGGCTGGGTGCCGAACTCGAAGTGCTTGTGCTCGATGATGCGGGTATAGGGGGTCTCGGCATCGGTGTAGTTGACCACCGCGTTGCCCTGATAGTTGTCGGTGTCCAGCACCTCGGTCTCAAAGCGGACGCTGCGGTACTGCAAAGCACCCAGACGGTAGCCGAAGTAGGCATCTATCGGGCCGGTGTAGACCACCTTCTCAGCCAGTGCGTCCAGCGCAGCCTTTTCGGCCAGATAATCCACGTTCAGGCGCACCTCGGTATCGGCAAGCATCTTTTCCACCATGGCGGTGTAGCCCCCATTGGGGATGCCCTGATACAGGGCGTTGAAGTAGTTATCGTCGTAGGTGAAGCGCACCGGCAGGCGCTTGATGATAAAGGCAGGCAGCTCGGTGCAGGGGCGTCCCCACTGCTTGCCGGTATAGCCCTTGATGAGTTTTTCGTAGATATCGGTGCCCACAAGGCTGATAGCCTGCTCCTCCAGGTTCTGCGGGTCGGTGATGCCCGCAGCGGCCTTCTGCTCCTCGATCTTGGCCTTGGCTTCGGCAGGGGTCACAACGCCCCACATCTTGTTGAAGGTGTTCATGTTGAAGGGCAGGTTGTAGATCTGGCCGTGGTAGTTGGCCACCGGGCTGTTGGTGTAGCGGTTGAACTCTGCAAACTGGTTCACATACTGCCACACGGCCTTGTTGTTGGTGTGGAAGATATGCGCACCGTAGCGGTGCACGTTGATGCCCTCCACATCCTCGGTGTAGATGTTGCCTGCGATATGGTCGCGCTTATCGATGACCAGACACTTTTTGCCCGCCTTTTGGGCCTCGTGGGCAAACACGGCACCGAACAGACCGGCACCAACGATAAGATAATCGTACTGTTTCATGTTTTATTCCCCTTTTGCCGGTCGTGCTTCCGGCGTAGTCTTTTTCTGGGAGAGATAATATTGGTCGATGGCATCCTGAATGCGGCTGCGTGCCGCCTGCGGGGTGATATGCTTCAGCTGCGCTGCTGCCATGGTCTGATGACCGCCGCCGCCCAGCGACTCCATAATCACCTGCACATTCACGGCACCCATGCTGCGGGCAGAGACGTTGACCCCGTTGCCCACCTGCACCGCCACAAAGCTGGCGTCCACGCCCTGAATGCGCAGCAGGTCGTTGGCGGCCTGCGCAATGGCGACCCGGGCTTCCGGGGCCACCTCGCCGCCGATGGAGATGGCACAGTTTTTGTACATCTGCGCCTTTTCCACCAGATCGGCCTTGGCGTTGTACTCCACCATGGTCACATCGAACAGCCTGCGCACCCGCTCAGTCTCTGCGCCATAGCGGCGCAGGGCAGCTGCGGCTTCAAAGGTGCGCACACCGGTGTGCAGGGTAAAATCCTGCGTATCCAGCAGGATACCGGCAAGCAGACCTTCGGCCTCCACGCGGTTGGGCTTGTCGTCCCGCTCGCCCACATACTGCAAAAGCTCTGTGACCAGCTCACTGGCCGAGGAGGAGTAGGGCTCGTGGCAGACCAGCGCCGGGTTTTCGATGTAGCCCACACCCTTGCGGTGGTGGTCGATGACAGCCACCTTGCCGCATTTTTCCAGAATGTCCTTGCTTTCCACAAGACCCACCTGATATGTATCCACCACGATGCACAGGGTGCGCTTGGAGATGATGGGCAGAGCGTCCTTGGGGTCGATGAAGTCATCCTTCTGCCCCGCCTTGCACAGCGCATCGATCAGGCTGGCCGCCAGCGTAGCGTCCCGCCGGACAGCGATGACCGCCGGGACATCGCAGATCTTACAAATGCGCAGCACGCCTTCGGCTGCGCCGATGGCATCCAGATCGCTCATGCGGTGTCCCATGATGACCACATGGTCGGCTTCCTTGATCAGCTTGACCAGCTGGTCGGCCACAAGGCGGCTGCGCACCTTGCTGCGCTTTTCCACGCCGTGGCTCACGCCGCCGTAGAATGTAAAGCCGTCCAGCGTCATCTCAGCGGCCTGGTCGCCGCCGCGTCCCTGCGCCATATCCAGCGCGTGCTCTGCCATATCCTGCGCTTCCCGCAGGGTGCGCGCACCGCGTCCGATACCAATGGACATCGAAAGGCTCACACCGGGGTCCAGTGCGCGGATCTTATCCAGCACATCGTAGCCGCGGTTGGCAAACTGCTCCAGCTGGCGTTCCTCCACCACTGCAATGTAGCGGCCGCCGCTGCCTACCCGGCGCAGAAAACCGCTGCCGCGCCCGATCATCTCCTCCAGAATGCGGTTGACGCCCTCCAGCAGGCGGGCGCGCTCGCTGTCCATCAGATCCCCGAACACATCGTCGTAGCCGTCCAGCTGAAAGGCAAGATACCCCGGACGGCTGGCCTTGTACTCTGCCTCGATGCGGCGCAGCTCGGTCTCCTCGTTCAGCACCAGCAGGGTCATGCTTTCAGCTTCGCCGGGCACGGTGGAGCTGTGCACGCTCCAATAGCCATCGGCAAGGGTCAGCAGCTGCCCCTCACGCTTGCGGCACAATTGCAGATCCAGCCCGGGCAGCAGCTTCTGCACCCGGCTGGCCAGCACATCCTGCCCACCCAGCAGGCGGGTGCGGAACTGGCTGTTGTACCACAGCACCGTCTCGCCGGAGAGCAGCGCCGCAGGCTGGGAAAGAGGCTCCAGACTGAACTGCACCTTGGATTTTTCAAACGTGGTGCCGCTTGTCCAGCGCACCACCCAGCTGCGCAGCTTGCAGCGAAACAAGGTTGCCCCTATGCCCCACAGCACCACCAGCACGGCCAGCAGCGGCCATGCCGTGGGGCGCTGCACCAGCAGCACCAGCAGCAAAAGGCCGCACAGCACCGCCAGACTGGCCGTGAGCATTTCCAGTGTCCATCTTGGTTTACGTTTCATTGGTTTTTTGCCTCCTCAGACGCTGCACCGCTTTGCGGTGCGCCCGGATCAGACCTCCATCAGAATCGGCAGGATCATCGGGCTGCGCTTGGTGCGCCGGTAGATATAGCTGCTCAGTGCCTCACGCACACGGGTCTTTACGCTGTTCCAGTCCCGGACGTGCTCGTCCACACAGCGCTCCAGTGCATTTTCCACAATGCTCTGGGCACCGTCCATCAGGCTCTCGTTCTCGCGCACATATACGAAGCCCCGGCTTACCAGATCCGGCCCGGCCAGCACCTTGCCGGTCTTGCTGTCCACGGTGGCCACGATGATAACAAGACCGTCCTCAGAAAGGTGCTTGCGGTCCCGCAGCACCACGTTGCCCACATCGCCCACGCCAAGGCCGTCCACCATGACGGCACCGGCGGTCACCGGCTCGCCCAGCTTCATCTCATCCTGCGACAGGATAACGTTGGAGCCGTTTTCCGCAATGAGGATGTTGCTGGTGGGAATGCCCAGACTTGCAGCGGTGAGGGCGTGCTTTTTCAGCTGCTTATACTCGCCGTGCACGGGCAGGAAGTACTTGGGCTTAGTCAGGGTGAGCATCAGCTTCTGCTCCTCCTGACAGGCGTGGCCGGAAACATGCACATCGTACATGCTCTCGTAGATGACCTCTGCGCCCAGCAGCAGCAGACCGTTGACGATCTTGGTCACGCTCTTTTCGTTGCCGGGGATGGGGTTGGCGGAGATGATGATGAAGTCGCCGGGGCCCACACGCACCTGACGGTGGCTGCAGGAGGCCATACGGCTCAGCGCGCTCAGGGGCTCGCCCTGACTGCCGGTGGTCACCAGCACCACCTGCTCCGGCGGGTACTGGTTCAGCTCGTCCACGCTGATCAGGGTGCCCTCCGGGATGTGCATATAGCCCAGCTCCTGCGCCATGGCGGTGTTGTTGACCATGCTGCGGCCGCTGAAGGCCACCTTGCGGCCATCCTCCACGGCCAGATCGATGATCTGCTGCACGCGGTAGATGTTGGACGCAAAGGTCGCAATGATGATGCGCTTATTGCGGGCGCGGGCAAACAGGCTGCGCACACCGGCGGCCACCTTCTGCTCGGTGGCGGTAAAGCCCGGGCGCTCCGCGTTGGTGGAGTCGCTCAGCAAGGCCAGCACACCGCGCTGCCCGTACTCGGACAGGGTGGACAGGTCGGTCACGCCGCAGGCCAGCGGGGTGTAGTCGATCTTAAAGTCGCCGGTCTGGATGATGGTACCGGCGGGGCTGTCGATGGCAAAGGCCACGGCATCCGGGATGGAGTGGTTCACATGGATGGGCTCCACGGTAAAGCAGCCCAGCTTGAGCTTCTGCCGGGGCACGATCTCCACAAACTTGGTCTTGCCGGCAAGGCCGAACTCCTCCAGCTTGTTTTTGATCAGGCCGCAGGTCAGGCGGGTGCCGTACACCGGCACGCTGATCTTCTGCAGCAGATAGGGAATGCTGCCAATGTGGTCCTCGTGGCCGTGGGTGATGAGCAGGCCCTTGATCTTATCCTTGTTCTGCACCACAAAGGTGAAGTCCGGGATGACCATATCCACGCCGAACATCTCGCTGTCCGGGAACACCAAGCCGCAGTCCACGATGATCATATCACCGTTGCACTCGTAGACGGTCATGTTCTTGCCAACCTCGCCCAGACCGCCCAGCGGGTAGATATGGATGGGAGTCGCTGCCTCCTTGGGCTGCTGCGCACGGCGCGGGCGGCGGTTGTAGTAGGGGCGGCGGGTGGTGGGCCGGGTACGCTTTTCCGCTGCGGGAGCAGTGCCGTTTGCGGCGGCTGCTTTGGGCGCTGCCGGTGCTTTTGCGCGGGGTGCGGGGTTATTTTCTTTTGCTTGAGCCATTCTTTACCTCCAGATTCAATTGCAGGCCAGACCGCGCCCCCTACCGGGGAGAGCAGCCGCAGCTTGCACAGGGGAAGCACCTGAAACTGCATCGGCTTCCGGTTGATGCATCGTATAGAATTTATCGTTCAGCGTGCTTTTTGCGGCAGCGCTGTTGGTTCCGCAAGAGGTTCTTGGCCATGTAAGTCCATCTGTTCGATGCGACTGTGGCGTTTCTGCCGGAACAGCCGGGCGCACGCCTTTGGTGCGCCCCTATACGCATTTTGTTACGCTAAGTATAGTATCTCGCACCGGTTTTGTCAATTCCAAGGTTTGGCAAAACTGGGCCGGCGTATACATTGGCTCTTGACATCCCGGGCAAAATAGCGCTAAATAAAGGTATTCTATTCTATAAGGAGAACCCCATGAAACAGGTAGAGGTGTACACAGACGGCGCTTGCAGCGGCAATCCCGGCCCGGGCGGCTGGGGTGCGGTGCTGCGCTACCGCTTTGACGGTAAGGTGTACGAAAAGGAACTGAGCGGCGGCGACGCCTGCACCACCAACAACCGCATGGAGCTGACGGCCTTTATCGAGGCGCTGCGCCAGCTCAAAGAGCCCTGTGAGGTGCGGCTGTGCTCTGACAGCCAGTACGTGATCAACGGGCTGGAAAAGGGCTGGGCCAAGGGCTGGAAGCGCCGGGGCTGGAAAAAGGCCGACGGCTCCCCTGCCCTGAACCCGGACTTATGGGCACAGGCGCTGGAGCAGGAGGCACGGCACAAGATCACCTACATCTGGGTAAAGGGCCACGCAGGCCACCCGGAAAACGAACGCTGCGACCAGCTGGCCGTAGCACAAAGCAAAGCACATGGCGGGAGGCAAGGAACATGAGCGACGCATTTTTGCCCGGCAACGGGTTTGACACCTACGAAACACAGGACAAGGTACTTGTCAGCATGGACGGCTCCGTGGATTGCGGCGTTGTAGTGCGCATTTTGCAGCAGCAGGGCTTCGGCGTAGCCGGGGCTGTGGTGCAGCTGGCCGCTGACCGGAGCGCATGGGCCGCAGCCGCACGGCAGGCTGCCGAGGCTCTCGGTATCGAGTGCATCGTACTCAAGGCCGAAGCACTGGCAGACCAGCCCGCCGAGGTGCTGGGCAGCGGCAACGACGCCCGGTTTGCCGCCCTGCTGACTGCTGCCGACAAACTTGGCATCCAGTACATCGCCACCGGGCACCACGCCCGGGTGGAGCTGGGCAGCGACGGTGTGCACGCAGTCTGCCCCGCTGTGGACGCCGCGCTGGATGAAAGCACTGCACTGGCGGCACTGCCGCAGGACACCCTTGCCCGGCTGCTGCTGCCCTTGGGCGAGTTTACCGCCGCCGATGTGCAGGAGATGGCACAGGATTTCAAGGTGAACGGAACGGTCTGAAACAGCGGAAAATCCGCGTTGCATTTTTTACCGGAGAAGCAAAAAAGAAGCGCCGCATCTGTACGATGCAGCGCTTCTTTTTTGCTTGCTTTAGTTCTGCGGGTGCACGATATCGCGCCAGTCCAGATCTCCGCGCTCCAGGCCGTGGATCAGCACCTCGGCGGTGGCGATGTTGGTGGCCATGGGGATGTTGTGCACATCGCACAGGCGCAGCAGGGTCATCTCATTCGGCTCGCTGGGCTTTGCATTGATGGGGTCGCGGAAGAACAGCAGCAGGTCGATCTCGTTGCAGGCAATGCGGGACGCGATCTGCTGGTCGCCGCCCTGCACACCGGCCAGAAAACGCTGTACCTGCAGGCCGGTGGCCTCGGAAATCAGTTTGCCGGTAGTGCCGGTCGCCACCAATTTATGCTGGCTCAGAATACGGCAGTACGCCGTGCAGAACTGAACCATCAGCTCCTTTTTGGAGTCGTGCGCGATCAGGGCAATCGTCATCTGTAGATCTCTCCTCTATTGAAACATTTGTATATAAAACGCTTGATAAATTTCCTTTGTTATACATGATATCACAAACGCAACTCATTTACAACAGGTTTTTAGACACTATATTCAAATTTTCGTTCAAGTTCAGCGCTTTGCACGCTGCTGCGCCTTACTGCGCAGGCAGTGCATCGTTATTTTCCCCCTCCGCTGCCCCTGCAGGAGCCGTTGTCTGCTGCGGCTCTGCGGCTGTGGTACCGTTCTGTGCATCATTCGCAGCATCCGGGGCGGTCTGGGCGGCGGTATCCTCCTGCGCCGCGGTGCGCGGATCCACATAGGGGTCCACCTCCAGCGTGCCGTCCTTCATGGCAAAGTAGGCGTTTGCGATATCCACCACCAGATCGCCGGTGCGGGCACCGTAGCCGCCGTACTCCACCGTGATGCCGATGGCGATCTCCGGGTCGTCTGCCGGGAGATAGGCGATCATCATAGCGTTCAGGTAGTGCTTGCCCGAGGCGTAGGTCTCGCTGCGCTGGGGGGTACCAGTCTTGCAGGCGATGGCAATGGGGTAGCTGGAGATCTTGCCGCTGATGGTGCTGGGCACCAGTGTCATGCCCTGCCGCACCAGATCAAAGGTGTTGCCGTTGCCCTCGATGACATCCATCACCTCCGGCTGGGTCTCGCTGAGCACCTCGCCGGTGTTGGTATCCAGGATCGCCTTGACAAAGTGGGTGCGGTAGCGCACACCGTTGTTGGCCAGTGTGGCGGCGTAGGTAGCCAGCTGGATGGGGCTTACCACCGTGTTGCCCTGCCCGATGGCCGCCTGAATATCCAGCGAGGAGGTGTAATTTTTATCCGTCTTTTTGGTCAGGCGTCCCACAGCTTCGTTGACCTCCACGCCGGTGCGCTGCCCAAGACCCAGCTTATAGGCGTAGGCATCGTAGACGTCACTGGTCAGGCGGCGTCCCACATCGTAGAAGAAGATGTTGCAGCTCCACTTGATGGCGGTTACCACATCAATGTTGCCGCTGTGGCCGTGGCGGGTGCAG
The DNA here is from genome assembly GCA_934512105.1 of uncultured Faecalibacterium sp. Classification (GTDB taxonomy): domain Bacteria; phylum Bacillota; class Clostridia; order Oscillospirales; family Ruminococcaceae; genus Faecalibacterium. The sequence continues at coordinate 46,497 of CAKSWQ010000009.1, forward strand.
CGGGGGTGGTAGTCCTTATAATAATTGTACACGCCGGTACAGTTGACGGTGGAGTACTGGTTGATGAGACCACTGTCCAGCGCTGCCACCGCCACTGCCGGTTTAAAGGTAGAGCCGGGGGTGTACAGGCCTTGCAGTGCCCGGTTGAACAGAGGCAGGCTGGGGTCGGCGCTGTACTCGGAATAGTTGGTGGCATACAGGTTCTGGTCAAAGCTGGGGTAGTTAGAGGCCGCCAGCACGCTGCCATCCTTCACATCCAGCACCACCGCAGCACCGGCGGCGGCTTTCATATCGCCGGTGTTGTAAACCCGATTGATCATATCGATGTTGTTGGCAAGCGCCTTATCCACCGCCCGCTGAAAGTCGCTGTTGATGGTCAGCTGCACGGTATGTCCCGGCTCCGGCACGGTGGTGATCTTGGTGTCCACGATCACACCGTCTGAATTGCGGGTGATGGTCTCCACGCCGTCCTTGCCGCGCAGCTCGTCCTCGTACACGGACTCAAGGCCGGAGATGCCGATCACATCATTCATGTTATAGCCTTTTTCCTTGAGCGGATAGGTCACCTGACCGTTTTCATCGGTCACCTTCCACTTTTCGGCGGTGATCTTGCCCACACGCCCCAGCACAGCGGGCAGGATATCGCCCTGCTCGTAGCTGCGGGTGCTGGTCTCCACGATCTCCACACCCGGCAGGGTGAGGGAATGCTCCTTGATGGTAGCCACCGTCACCTGACTGACGTTTTCAGCCATGACGAAGTTGTTCACGTTGGAAAAGGCCTGCCGGTCCATCTCGTAATGGATGCCCGCCAGCACCCGCTGCCACGGCAGAGAGAAGCTTTCCAGGTGGTTCTTCTCCACCAGCATCTCCATCACATCGTTGGCGGTGGCGTACTGCTGCAGACCCAGCGTTTCCTTCATATCTGCCAGCGTTTTCTGGTCGCTGGCGCTGTCGGCGCTGTCCGTAAAGGTATAGTTTCCGGCGGCATCCGGCTCGCTGATGAGCAGGGTGTCCAGCCATTTTTCATCGTTCTTGCGCAAAAGCTCCACGATCTGCTGCAGCATGGTGTCCAGATCCTGATCCCCCATTTGCAGCTTGTTCAGCACCACATTATAGCCGGTGCTGGTGGTGGCGATGCGCTTGCCGGTGCTGTCCACGATATTGCCGCGCGCGGCGGTGACCGTGAACTTATAATCCGTGGTGTTGGTGGCTTTTGCCTTGAAGCTGTCCCCATTGACCAGCTGCAAAAAGATCAGCCGGAAGGTATACAGCCCCATGATGATGCAGGCCACTGCGATGAGCAGCAGCATCCGCCGCACCACGACTTTGCGTTCATTTTCGTTCATCTGGTTCTCCTTTTGCGGGCTAGACCACACCATTGTCGATCCTGAACCCGTCATGGATGCGCTGCACCAGCCAGAAGGCCAGCAGCGCCGCCGGGATGGTAAGCGCCGCGCCGGGCAGTACAAAGGTGACGTACCGCAGCACAGCGCTGGTATAACCCGGCATATAGTAGAAAAACAGCCAGTCCAGCGAGAGCACCAGCAGCGCCGTCACGGTGCTTACGGCGGCAAAGTTGCCGGGGTTCACCTGCAAATACAGCTGCACCAGCACCGATACTCCAAAGCAGAGCAGCAGCAGTTCCAGCGCCAGCATACCCACCGTGCGCCCGGCGGTGTAGTCCCACAAAAGGCCGCCCACCGTGCCCAGCAGTGCCCCGGCAAACTCTCCCTCAAATACCGCCACCGCCAGACACAGCGGCAGCACCAGCAGCGGCTTTGCCTCCCCCAGCTGAAACAGCCCGGGCGTGGTCTGCAAAGCGGCGCACACAAACAGTGCCAGCACATAGCAGCCCCACTTCAGCAGCTGGCTGCGGCTGCGCTTGCGGCGAGATTCCATAGCAGTGTATCCTCCTTAGTACGCAGTAACGATAAAAACGTGCTTAGCAGTGCGTGGGTCGGCACCGGGACGCACCACCGCAATGGAGGATTTGCCGCTGGCCTCCGGCACCACATCCTGCACCGTACCCACCAGAAGATCCGGTGGGAACACCCCGCCCAGACCGGTGGTGATGACCTGATCGCCCGCGTGGGTCTCGGTGCTGCGCTCCAGATTGGTCAGGGTGCACAGGCCGTCCGCTGCATAGGTGGCATTGCCGTTCAGGATGCCGTTTTCCCGGGTGCGGGAGACCACGCCCGCCGCATTGAAGCTGGGGTGCAGAATGGTCATCACCTTGCAGCTGGTCAGGTCGGCCTCCACCACCATGCCCAGCAGATAGCCCTGATCACTGATGATCGCATCGTTCACCACTACGCCGTCTGCGGTGCCCTTGTCCAGCGTGAAGCCGCCAAACTCGTCCAGCGGGTCGCGGCCGATGACAAAGGCAGACACATAAGTGGCATTGCTGTTCTTTTCCTGAATGTTGGCCAGCGCCTTGTAGGCTTCGTTTTCGGCCTTGATGCGGTCATAATCCACCAACTGCTGGCGCAGCTCGGCGTTTTCCGCCGTCAGCTGCTGGTTCTGCTCCATGACCTTGTCGATGCTGGCGTATTTTTCCCACACTGCGCTCACGCCGCCGCTGACCACAGCCCCCGCCTTCTGGAAGGGGGTCAGGATCACGCCCAGCAGCTCCTGCGGGGCGGCAGTCAGGCGGCCGTTGGCACCGGCGTAGGCCATGATGCCCACCAGAAACACCGCCACGGCCACAAGGATCTTGAATTTCCAGGTATCAAAAAAATCTTTCAAAGGGTGCTTCCCTCCTGTCGGGATGCCCGCGCCCTACCGCAGGCCTTTGCATGAAAAAAGCGCGGACAGCCGTGCCATCCGCGCAAGATGCAGTGTTTGCAGCGGAAAAACGCACAGCTGCTGTGTCTGAAACTTTTCCGCATTCTGAGCAGCACTCTCCGCAGAGAGCCGCTCTTACATATGTCCTCCATCGGTGTCCAGCACGTCATGCAGCACATCCACATGATCCAGTACCGCACCGGCACCCTTGGCCACGCAGTCCAGCGGATCCTCCGCAATGTGCACATCAATGCCGGTCTCGCTCTGGATCAACTGATCCAAACCGCGCAGCAAAGCACCGCCGCCGGTCAGGGTGATGCCGCGGTCGATGATATCCGCGCTCAGCTCCGGCGGGGTACGCTCCAGCGTCTCCTTGATGGCAGTGGTGATCTTGACCAGACACTCCAGCAGCGCGCCGCGCACATCCTCAGAGTGCACCACGATGTTCTTGGGCAGGCCGTCCACAAGGTTGCGGCCCTTGATCTCCATGGTCAGCTCCGGGTCCAGCACATAGGCAGAGCCGATCTCGATCTTGATCTGCTCGGCAGTGCGCTCACCGATGAGCAGGTTGTACTTGCGCTTGATGAAGGCGATGATAGCCTGATCGAACATATCACCGGCCATGCGCACGCTGCGGGAGGCCACGATGCCGCCCAGAGAGATGACGGCGATCTCCGCCGTGCCGCCACCGATATCCACGATCATGCTGCCGGTAGGCTCGCTGATGGGCAGGCCTGCACCGATGGCAGCAGCCATGGGCTCCTCAATGACAGACACCTGACGGGCACCGGCCTTCAGGGTAGCCTCGCGCACTGCGCGGCGCTCCACCTCGGTAACACCGGAGGGAATGCAGATGACCACCCGGGGACGGGAGAACATGCTGTTGCCGCAGGCCTTTTTGAGGAAGTTCTCCAGCATATTGGCCGTGATGTCGAAATCGGCGATGACGCCGTCCTTCAGGGGACGCACCGCCACGATGCTGCCGGGGGTACGGCCGATGACAGCCTTTGCCTCGCCGCCCACGCAGCGCACCTCGTCGGTCTTGGTGTCCACCGCCACGACCGAGGGCTCGCGCATGATGATGCCCTTGCCCTTCATGTAGACCAGAGTATTGGCAGTACCCAGATCAATGCCAACGTCCTTTGACAGAAAACTCATTGTTCCAAATCTCCTTACGATCGTTCCTTAAATCTATCCCAGAATGCCGGACAGTCTGCTGCAAACAGACCCTCCTGCGCAGAATAACACGGTTCTATTATAGCCGCAAGTGCTTCATTTCTCAAGCGTTTCGGCAAGTTTTCTATCATTTTTCCATTTTTCTCACAAAAAATGCGCCAGCAACTGTACGGTGCGGCTGACCGGCAGCCCCATAATGGTGTAGTAGTCGCCCTCGATGCGGTCCAGCCACAGGGCTGCACGCCCCTGAATGGCGTAGGCACCGGCCTTATCGTAAGGCTCCGGGGTAGCGGTGTAGAGTTCGATCTCCTCCTCCCCCAGCGGGAAAAAGGTCACCTTGCAGCTGTCCACAAAATGCTCTGCCCTGTCCCCTTTTGCAATGCACACGCCGGTGTGCACCTGATGGGTCTTGCCGGAGAGGGCGCGCAGCATCCGCTTGGCATCCTCTGCGTCATGGGGCTTGCCAAACACGGTGCCGTCCACGTCCACCACGGTGTCGCAGCCGATGACCACGGCCTGCGGGTGCTGTTTTGCCACCGCAAGGCACTTGCCGATGGCCAGCTGCTCCACCAGCTGCGCCGGGGTGGGGGCAGTAACGGCGCTCTCGTCAAAATCGCTGACGCAGACCGTGAAATCTGTGGTGTACAGGGAAAGCAGCTCCCGTCTGCGGGGGCTGCCGGAGGCTAAGATCAGGTTATTTTCCTTCATTTTTGCCGCTTCCCTTCCTTATCGGCCGGTAGAGCCAAAGCCGCCCGCGCCGCGCTGGGTGTCGCCCAGCTCCTCGGCGGGCACAAAGGCAGCAGTGTACACCGGGGCGATACACAGCTGTGCCACCCGCTCGCCGGGCTGGATGGTATAAGCCTCGGCACCCAGATTGACCATGGGCACCTTCAGTTCGCCGCGGTAGTCGCTGTCCACCACGCCCACGCCGTTGGCCATGCACAAACCGTGCTTGATGGACAGGCCGCTGCGGGCATACACCAGCGCTACACTGTGCGCACCCGGCAGCTCGATGGCAAGGCCGGTGGGCACCAGCACCCGCTGCATGGGGGCAACGGTCAGCGGTGCGTCCAGCACAGCGCACAGGTCGGCGGCAGCTGCGCCGGGGGTGGCATAGGCGGGCACCTTTGCCCGGGCATCCAGTACCTTATATTTTACAGTGATGGGTTCCATCGTATGACCTCGTTTCGTTTTTTCTGTTTTTTGCAGGCAAGGCTTAGGGCAATGCCGGTGCTTTTCTGTCAGTTCGTTCCTTTAAAATACAGGCCGCGGGTAAACTCGCCCTCAAAGGGGGCGTGGGAGCGGATGCTGTCCAGGATCTGCGCCGCTTCCTCGCGGGATTCCAGCGTAAAGTAGGCCACGCCGTAGTCCACCGCCAGTGCGCCGGGCTTATCGCCCATGTAGATGGGCACCGGGTTATAGATGGTGCGCACCCCAAGGCCACACCGCACCGGGAACTTTTTGGCCTTGCGGTCGGTCAGCACACCAGTCTTGTCGCAGTGGGCACAGTCGTGAATATTTTGCAGCGGGCAGGCACGGGTGAGCATCAGCGGCATGTGACCGTAGATCATCACACCGGTGGGCACCGGTTTCCCGTTCCGGGCAGGCGCAATGGACGCAATATCGCTGTCTTTTACCTCCGGCAGAATGAGCAAACTGGAAAGTCCCTGCTCTGCATAGAACTGCGCCGCCACATTGTTGGTGATATTCAGCCCGAAGCCGCCGGTCATGGGCAGCCCACGGCACAGCCGCAGATGGGCGATGTTGCTGACCTCGTACCCGGCAAAGCCGACATCCTGCGTGGCTGCGATGCGGCGGGCGGTATCCTGTTCCAGCGCACCAAACATGACCCGGGGCAGCTCCAGAAGGGTTTTTGCCCGCCACTCCCGGGGCACACGGTCTGCCTGCGCAATGGGCAGGATGAGGTACTCCACCCCGTCAAGTGCCCGCTCCGGCACCTGCTCCCAGCGCTCGAACCGGGCGCGCAGGGTGCGGCGGGGCGGCAGGGTGCGCTGCGGCAGGACGGCAGCGTGCTCCTCGGTGGTGGGCCACGGGCGCAGCACCTCCCGCTTTTTGAGCAGGGCATCCAGTGCCTCCCGGCGCAGCTCGTTCACGGCGCTGCCGGGGATGAACCACGGCCCACCGTCCATTTCCACCATAATCTTCTCTGCTGCAAAGGGGGTGCCGCCGGTCTTGGCTAAGCTGCGATTCAGACTCTCGGTGGGGTCGGTGCGGGCGGGCTGCGGCTCAGCATCTCCGTAAGCAAAGGCCTTGTTGCCGTCGGCATCGGTGACGGTCAGCTTTTCGCCGCCCTCTTCAATTTCCAGCTTCATCTGCACCGGCACGCGGGAGCGCTCGCGGCGGTAAAGCTCGCGCAGCATGGGCAGGGTCTTTTTGGTCAGTTCGGCGTCGGCCTCGCTGCGCACACCGAACATGGTGCCGTCGATTTTGCCGTCCAGATAACCGGAGGTGAAGCCGGAACGGCTAAAGGCATTTTTCAGCAGGTCGCGGTCGTAGGCACGCCCCTCGCGTCCTGCCAGACAGGCGCTGACCGCCGCCGCCACATACTCCGGCGTGCGCAGACGGCCTTCGATTTTTGCCGATGCTACGCCAAGGGCCTGCAGCTTGTCCAGCTTGTCGATGGCAGAATTATCCTTCAGGGAGAGGTGATGCAGCCGCCCGGGTTTGCCCTCCGGCAGGGCGTTGGCCTCAAAGGGCAGGCGGCAAGGACCCGCACAGGAGCCCCGGTTACCGCTGCGCCCACCCAGAAAGGCAGACATATAGCACTGGCCGCTCACGCTCATGCACAGCGCACCGTGGATGAAGCACTCGGTCTCGATGCCGCAGTGCTTTGTGATGTGCTCCACCTCGGACAGGCTCAGCTCACGCGCCAGCACCACCCGGGTAAAGCCTAGTTCCTTCAGTTCCAGTGCACCCTGCAGGGTGTGGACGCTCATCTGGGTGGAGCCGTGCCGGGGCAGCTGCGGGGCGATTTTTCCGATCAGGGTGGCCACTGCCAGATCCTGACAGATAACTGCATCCGCGCCGCTGGCTGCCACCGCCCGGATAGCCTGCTCCAGCGCAGGCAGCTCGGTGCCGTACACGGTCGTATTCAGCGCAACGTGCACCGCCACGCCCCGGGCGTGGCAGAAGCGCACGGCCTCCTGTAGACTGTCTGCATCAAAGTTGCCGGCACCCGTGCGGGCGTTGAAGCCCGAAAAGCCCAGATATACTGCGTCCGCGCCGCTGAACACCGCAGCGCGGAGCATTTCTTCACTGCCCACCGGGGCTAAGATCTCGATCCTTGCCATAGTTCTCCTTCTGACTTCTATTTATATAAGGTACATTCAGTTGGTTTCGTCCGTCTGTGTGCTGTCTGCCGCCAAGGTTTCCGGGGCGGCGGGCTGCTCCTGTGCCGTCTCTGCCGCAGCGCGGGCGGCGCGTTCCTCCCGGCGGGTCTCGCGCTGGCGCTCCTTGGCCAGCTGCTCCCGCAGGGCGGCAGCTTCCCGGCGCAGCACGGCATTCTCGGCCAGTGCCTTGTCCTCGGCCAGCTTTGCCCGGGCTGCATCTGCAATGTAGTCCTGGATCTGGCTGCGCATATTCTCGGCGCTGCCGGTACTCTTGCGGTATTCGTCCAGATAATCCATTGCGCAGAACACCGCTGCCTTGGTCACCGAAAGGTTATCGTTGGCGTCCAGCAGCTTTGTGATGTCCTCGTCCAGCTTTTTGGCCAGACCGAGGATGTATTTTTCCGAATCTGTGGTTGCGATGGCATACGGTGTGCCCGCAATGTTGACCCTTACCTTGTTTACCATGGTGTTTTCCCCTTTTTCCTGTATCTGTACGGCGCAAGGCCGTTTGTTCTGCATCTTACCGGGAATCAACGCCGTTTCCGGTAACGTTTCGGCTTTCGAAAACGTTTCGGCAGAGTTTCCCGCCCTATTACTGCCAGAATTACTCCCCGAAAAAAGTTTCGCTGCTCAGTTCTGCCTTCTATTATAATATAAATAAGCCGCAAGAAAAAGTAGATTTTTTGAAATTTCGGCATATTTATCAGAAAGTGGCCCCAAAAAATAGCAGTTACGGAAAAAAAGCGCCTGTTTCCTTGCATTTATAAATCGTTCATATTATAATAACGTTGTTATGTTGGCAGCCGGGCGAAAGAGGGAACGTTTCTGCTGCTATTATCTACTCAATTATTTTAGCAAAGCAAACGCTTATGCGGATAGGAGCACACTATGACATCAAAAGAATTTGGCAAAATTCTTCAGGACAAGCTCACCAGTGAGTACGGTGTGGAGCTGAATGTTGCCTCCAACCAGCAGATCTACCGCTCTCTGGCTCTGATCTGCCGTCAGATGATGAGCGAGAACCACAAAAAGTTCCAGTCCAAGGCCATCGGCACCGGCACCAAGCAGGTCTACTACCTCTGCATGGAGTTTTTGATGGGCCGCAGCCTGAAGATGAGCCTGTTCAATCTGGGTCTGGACGAGGTCGCCAAGAAGGCGCTGGCTGACGCCGACATCAATCTGGACAGCATTTTTGAGGAAGAGCCCGATGCAGGTCTGGGCAACGGCGGCTTGGGCCGTCTGGCTGCCTGCTATCTGGACGGCATGGCCACCACCGATATCTGCGGCACCGGCTACTCCATCCTGTACGAGTACGGCATCTTCAAGCAGAAGATCGTGGACGGCTGGCAGCAGGAGCGCGCCGACAACTGGCTGCCCGGCGGTCAGGTGTGGCTGAAGAGCCACCCGGATCAGGCTGTGGAGATCCGCTTTGACGGCGAGATCCACGAGAACTGGGACAACGGCTTCCACTACATCCAGCACACCAACTACAACAGCGTCATGGCCATCCCCTCCGATATGTATGTGCAGGGCTACGATGGAAAGGGCGTTGCAAAGCTGCGTCTGTGGCAGGCAAAGGCCCCGGACTTTGATATGTCCAGCTTCTCTCTGGGCAACTACAACACCGCTATGAGCAAGAACGCCAACGCCGAGCTCATCTCCAAGGTGCTGTACCCCAACGATAACCACGTTGAGGGCAAGATCCTGCGCCTGCGTCAGCAGTACTTCCTGTCCGCTGCTTCTATCGGCGATATCGTGCAGAACCACCTGTCCAGCTACGCTACGCTGGAGAACCTGCCCGACAAGGTCGCTATCCAGCTGAACGACACCCACCCCACGCTGGCCATCCCCGAGATGATGCGCATCCTGCTGGATGAGTGCGGCTTTGACTGGGACAAGGCCTTCAGCATCTGCCAGAAGGTATTCTCCTACACCAACCACACCGTTATGGCCGAGGCTTTGGAGAAGTGGAATGTGGACATCTTCAAGATGACCCTGCCCCGCATCTACCAGATCGTGGTGGAGATGGACCGCCGTGCCCGCGAGGAGCTGGCAAAGGCCTTCCCCGGCGATCAGGGCAAGATCGACTACATGGCACTGATCGGCGACAATCAGGTGCGCATGGCCAATATCTGCGCCTACACCGCCAACAGCATCAACGGCGTTTCCAAGCTGCACAGCGAGATCATCAAGGAGAGCGTTTTCCACGATTACTACTTGTTCAAGCCCAACGCCTTCAAGAACGTGACCAACGGCATTGCATACCGCCGCTGGCTGCTGGCCTCTAACCCCGGCCTGTGCAAGCTGCTGGACGAGACCATCGGCGACGGCTACAAGCACGATGCTTCTGATCTGACCAAGCTGAACAAGTACGCCGACGACAAGACCGTGCTGAAGAAGCTGAACGAGATCAAGCTGGCCAACAAGAAGGACTTTGCAAGCTATCTGGCAAAGAGCACCGGTCAGGTCATCGACCCCAACTCCATCTTTGACTGCCAGGTCAAGCGTATGCACGAGTACAAGCGCCAGCACCTGAATGCGCTGAACATCGCTGCACAGTACCTGTACCTGAAGGAGAACCCCAACGCCGACTTCATCCCCAAGACCTACATCTTCGGCGCAAAGGCTGCTCCCGGCTACTACATGGCAAAGCAGATGATCCGCATGATCTGCAAGCTGGGCGACCTCATCAACAACGACCCCGCTGTGCGCGACAAGCTGCGCGTGGTCTATCTGGAAGAGTACTGCGTCTCCCTGAGCGAGCACCTGATGCCCGCTGCCGAGGTCTCTGAGCAGATCTCTCTGGCAGGCACCGAGGCTTCCGGTACCGGCAACATGAAGTTCATGCTGAACGGTGCCATCACGCTGGGCACTCTGGACGGTGCAAACGTGGAGATCGCCGATGCTGCCGGTAAGGAGAACGAGCTGATCTTCGGTATGCTGACCCCCGAGGTGAACAACCTGAAGCAGGTGGGCTACCACCCCAACGCCTTTATCATGGGCGACGACGTGGCCAACAGCGCCCTGAACTTCCTGGAGCGCGGCTGGAACGGCGAGAACTTCCACGAGGTCACCGAGAACCTGCGCAGCAGCGACCCGTACATGGTCATGGCCGACTTCAAGGACTACCGCCGTGCACAGGCCGACCTGCAGAAGCTGTATGCTGACCGCGAGACCTGGGCCCGCATGAGCCTGAAGAACATTGCCAACAGCGGCATCTTCAGCGCAGACCGCGCCGTGCTGGACTACGCCCGCGATATCTGGTACGCTTCCCCCGTGCCCATGGGCAAGTAATTTTCCCTTGTAAAACCGCAAAGCCCCGGTGGCATTTCGCCCGCCGGGGCTTTTTTGAGAAAGGACGATCTTTTTTGTCTTGTCTGTTCAACAGCTACGACCCCTACTTTAAGCAGCCCTTTGGTGCCGTGCGCGCCGGGCAGACTGTGCACCTGACCCTGTGCATTCCCGAGGAGCTGGGCTATGTGGACCCGCACCTTGTGCTGCAAAAGGAGGGCAAATACGATGTGCCCGTGCACTACCGCATGAAATTTGACGGCCAGACGCCCCACCAGAACCATTTTTCGGTGGACGTTGTGCTGGGCGACCCGGGCTTATACTTCTATTACTTTGACCTGTATACCGACTTCCGCCGCATCGTGCGCGGGGCCGACAACTGCGGCGTGGTCAGCTGGCAGGAGGGCGAAAGCTGGCAGATCACGGTCTACGAGCCGGATTTCCAGACGCCGGAATGCATCAAGGGCAAGGTGTTCTACCAGATCTTCCCGGACCGGTTCTGCGAGGGCATTGAGAACAAGCCCATGCCCTTCCCGGACCGGCTGTATCAGGCCGATAAGCACGCCGAACCTTTCTGGCAGCCCAACGAGACCGGCGGTCACCTGAACGAGGACTATTTCGGCGGCGATTTAGAGGGCATCCGCATCAAGCTCCCCTACCTGCGGGAGATGGGCGTGGATTACCTGTACCTGAACCCCATCTTTGAGGCGCACTCCAACCACCGCTACAACACCGCCGACTACCTGAACGTGGACCCGCTGCTGGGCACCAACGAGGAGTTTGAGGTGCTCTGCCGCGAGGCCGCCAAGTACGGCATCGGCATCGTGCTGGACGGCGTGTTCAGCCACACCGGCTCCGACAGCCGGTACTTCAACCGCGAGGGACGCTACGGCGAGGGCGGCGCTTACCGCGACCCCAACTCCCCCTACCGCAGCTGGTACGACTTTGACCCCAAGTACAAGGGCGGCTACCGCAGCTGGTGGGGCTTTGAGACCCTGCCGGAGGTCAACGAGGAGACCCCCTCCTTTGTGGAGTTCATCACCGGCGAGGGCGGCGTCATCGACACATGGCTGCGCCGTGGCGCTGCCGGTTTCCGGCTGGATGTGGCCGACGAGCTGCCGGACGCGTTCATTGAGAAGATTCGCACTGCCGTCAAGCGGGTAAGCCCGGAGAAGTTTTTGCTGGGCGAGGTGTGGGAGGACGCCACCACCAAGTTCGGCTTTGACCACCGCCGCACCTACCTGCTGGGCAAGGGGCTGGACAGCGTGATGAACTATCCCTTCAAGAACTCCGTGCTGGATTTTGTCAAGGGCAAGCCCGCCCAGCAGGCCGCCAACGAGATCCTTTCCATCTGCGAGCACTACCCTGCCCCCGCCATCAACACGGCGCTGAATTTCCTGTCCACCCACGACACCGAGCGCGCTTTGACCGTGATCGCGGACGAGCCCGCCAACGGACGCGGCCGGGAGTGGCAGAGCGGCCGCAGCGTGACCGGCGAAGCCTACGAGGAAGGGATGCTGCGCCTGCGCATGGCCTATGCTATCATCTACACCCTGCCCGGCGTACCCTGCCTGTACTACGGCGACGAGATCGGGATGCAGGGCTACCGCGACCCCTTCAACCGCGCCTTCTTCTGCTGGGACAGCCACGAGGAGCGGCTGCGCCCGGTGCTGGCACAGCTGGCGCAGCTGCGCCACAGCTGCGAAGCCTTCCGCACCGGCGAGCTGCGGGTTCTGCGGGCGGAGGACGGCATCCTGCACTACCAGCGCATCGGCAAGACCGAGACTGCGGAGATCATCGTGAACCGCTCTGAGCACATCATTGTGGAGCCGCTGGCCTCCGGCAAGCACACCGAGGTAAACCCCATGGGCTTTACCATCGTGGTGGAAGAAAACGGCCACAACCCCAACCACAGCTACTACGATATCCAGTGATGCCTGCGGGGCTGTAACGATTTGAATGTTCTCCGCTTGCGCTCTGAGCATCCATAGCAGAATTTGATTCTTTATTTGTAAGTCGGGAAGCTCTGCGGAGCTTCCCGACTTACTTTTTCACGGGGAGGGACGCAGCGGCTGACTGGCTTTTTTTCCATTTCTGTCTATATTTTGTTTTCTGTGCAACGTTCCAGTAAAAAGCACTTGACCTTCCCCCAAGGGGATGCCGTATAATAGCAGCATAAGGAGGTAACATACCATGCAGATCTCCCCCATTCTCTGGCTGGCTGCAGCCGTGGGCTTTCTGGCACTGGAGGCCAGTACCTTTAATATGACCTCCATCTGGTTTGCCATCGGCTCTGCCGCCGCCTTGCTGTGCTGCGTGTTCACCGGGTCGTTCCGGGTGCAGGCCGTGGTCTTTCTGGTGGTAAGCATCCTGTGCCTTGCAGCCTTCCGCCCGCTGGCGGCAAAGCTGCGGCTCAAGCATACTGCTACAAACGGCGACCGCAATCTGGGACGGGAGGCCACCGTGCTTTCCCCTGTCACCGCCGAAGTCCCCGGCCGGGTGCGGCTGGACGGCGTGGACTGGAACGCCCGCTGCGCCACCCCCGGCGACACCCTTGCGCCCGGTGCGCTTTGCCGCGTTACCGAGATCCACAGCACCCTGCTCATCGTAGAGCCTGTTCTGACCGAAAGCCGCACCCCCCACACAACCACCTGACAAAGGAGATGTATTATGGTTCTGTTTTTTGTCATTCTTGCGCTTGTTTTTGTTCTGATACTGGTCATTGTTACCAACATCGTCATTGTGCCGCAGTCCAAGGTATATGTCATTGAGCGGCTGGGCAGCTACTCCGATACATGGACTGCCGGCCTGCACGTCAAGATCCCCTTTATTGAGCGCATTGCCAAAAAGGTAAGCCTGAAGGAGCAGGTGGCAGACTTTCCCCCTCAGCCTGTTATTACCCGCGATAACGTGACCATGCAGATCGACACCGTGGTGTTCTTTCAGGTCATGGACGCAAAGCTGTACACCTACGGTGTCAACCAGCCCATTGCCGCCATCGAAAGCCTTTCTGCCACCACCCTGCGCAACATCATCGGTGAGATGGAGCTGGATCATACCCTGACCAGCCGCGATGTCATCAACGGCAAAATCACCGCCATCCTGGACGAAGCCACCGATAAGTGGGGCATCAAGGTGAACCGCGTGGAGGTGAAGAACATCATCCCGCCGCGGGAAATTCAGGAAGCCATGGAGAAGCAGATGAAGGCTGAGCGCGAGAAGCGCGCCGTCATCCTGAAGGCAGACGGTGAAAAGCAGGCCGCCATTACCGCCGCCGAGGGCGAAAAGGAAGCCGCCATCCTGCGCGCCGATGCTGTAAAGCAGCAGCGCATTCTGGAAGCCGAGGGCGAAGCACAGGCCATTCTGGCTGTGCAGAAGGCCAACGCCGATGCCATCCGTCTGCTGAACGAGGCCATGCCCAGCGACAAGGTGCTTGCCATCCGCAGCCTTGAAGCACTGGCTAAGGTCGCCAACGGCAAGGCCACCAAGATCATCATCCCCTCTGAGCTGCAGAATCTGGGCGGCGTTGTGCCCAGCATCAAGGAGCTGATGACCGACCCGAAGGACGCTGAGTAAGCGTCCCCTTATCCACAAACAGTAAAACCGCTCCCGGTCACGTTGGTTGCAGCGTGACCGGGAGCGGTTCTTTTGCTATCTATGCCTTGTCAGGGAAATCACTTTTCCCCTTTTTCCTCGTTTTCCTGTGCCTGCTGTTCGCGGCGCAGTTCCTTAATGCGCTTTTTCTCGCTCTGGACGTGGGGCCACGGCCAGGAGAAGCCCTCGTTCTGCTTGCACCAGCGGGTAAGGGGGTAGAAGGCAAAGGCCAAGCCAAAAATGTACAGCAATGCGTACAGCAGGGCATCCAGCGTGATCAGGGCATCCAGTGCGCCGATCACCGCCACAACGCAGCCTGCCTTTAAAAAGAACTGACCGTTCTGGCGGCAGTATTCCTCAAAGTTTTCGGCCTTGACCGCCCTGCGCCCCTGATCGCCCCACACGCGGGGATTTTTGAGCACCGAAAAACCGTAAAAAGCCATCATCAGGCCAAGGGTAAGCTGAAAGCCAAAAAACATGCGTCATACCTCGTTTTAATCAGGGTGTATCTGAAAACAAAGAAAATGACGAATATTTCGCAAGCACAAGCGGGATTTAAGGCAAACAGCCGCAGGAATCCTTTGTGGATTTCAAGGCTGTTTAACGCAAAATCCAGCTGCGCTTGTAGAAATAGACTAAATTTTCGACTTTTCAGATGCACCTTAGGATACAAAGGCGGATCAGTCCTCAAACAGGGGCTTGAGGAAGGGCAGGAAGTCCAGCGTTGCAAAGTAATCGCGGGGGGTCTGGGCGCGGCGGAT
>CAKSWQ010000010.1 GCA_934512105.1 uncultured Faecalibacterium sp.
GGCTTTGACCTGCCCCAGACCAAGGCACTGGTCAAAAAGGCGCTGACCGAGATGGGCTACACCCCGCAGGACTGCGGCAAGTGCGGCGTGGTGGCGCTTGCAGGCGGCAAACGCCCCGGCAAGGTGATCCTGCTGCGCGGCGATATGGACGCGCTGCCCCTGCAGGAGGAATCCGGCGAGGAGTTTTCCTCTGAGCTGCCCGGCAAGATGCACGGCTGCGGCCACGATATGCACACCGCCATGGTGCTGGGTGCGGCCAAACTGCTCAAGGAGCACGAGGACGAGATCGAGGGCACGGTAAAGCTGGAGTTCCAGCCCGCAGAGGAGATCTTTCAGGGCTCGCTGGACATGATAAACAGCGGCCTGCTGGAAAATCCCAAGGTGGACGCAGCAGTCATGTTCCATGTGCTGGCCGGAATGCCCCTGCCCGCCGGGATGGTGCTGGTACCGGGCGGCGGCATCACCATGGCCAGCTGCGAGCAGTACCACATCGTTGTGCACGGCAAGGGCGGCCACGGCTCCATGCCCAACGCCTGCATCGACCCCATCACCGCAGCGGCGCACATCCACATTGCCCTGCAGGAGATCAACAGCCGCGAGCTGGACCCCGCAGGCTTCGGCGTGTTCACCACCGGTCGGTTCGAGGCAGGCAAGGCCTCCAACGTCATCCCGGATTCTGCCGATATGTGGGGCACCATCCGCACCGTGGACCCGGAGCAGAAGGTCAGCGCCCTCATCCACCAGCGCATGACCGAAATTGCGCAGGGCGTAGCCGCCGCCTACCGCTGCACCGCCGAGGTGGAGTTCAGCGATTACTGCCCCTGCATGGTGGTGGACACCCCGCTGGCAGGCAACGCCCTGACCTATATGACCGAGCTGCTGGGCAAGGGCGCTATGGATATGACCCCGCTCACCGGCGGCAAGCCCGGCGGCGGCAGCGAGGATTTTGCCTTCGTCAGCCATGAAGTGCCCACCGTGAGTATGTTCTTAGCCGCAGGCAACGCCAAGGAGGGCTACACCTACGGTCAGCACCACCCCAAGGTGCGCTTTGACGACAGCATCCTGTACCGCGGCACGGCGGCCTACACCTATATGGCGCTGCGCTGGCTGGCAGAGCACCAGTAAAATTGACCCACAGAACGCCGGGCAGGAGGAAAAGCATGAAGCAGGAGCTGATGGATGCCATTCAGGAAACGCCGGTCATTGCGGCCGTCAAGGACGATGCCGGGCTTTGCAGTGCGCTGACCAACGAGAATATCCGGGTGGTATTTGTGCTATATGGAGATATCTGCAATATCGCCTCCATCGTGCGCCGCATCCACGAGGCCGGGCGCTTTGCCGTGGTGCATGTGGACCTTATTGCCGGGCTGGCGGGCAAGGAAGTTGCAGTGGACTTTATCCGCAATACCACCGAGGCCGACGGCATCATCTCCACCCGGCAGTCCTTTATCCGCCGCGCCAAGGAGCTGGGTCTGGCCGCCATCCTGCGGGTATTTCTGCTGGATTCCATCGCACTGGAAAGTCTGGACAAGATCCCCGCAAACCTGCCGGACTGTCTGGATCTTCTGCCCGGCGCTATGCCCAAGATCCTGCGCCGCGTCTGCGCCAAAGCCACGGTTCCGGTGCTGACCGGCGGACTGATCGCAGACAAGGAGGATGTGATGGCGGCGCTGGAAGCCGGGGCCACCGCTATTTCCACCACCAATCAGGCGGTGTGGAATATGTGACCCGCATTCTGCGCAAAAGCAACCGGTGTTTTTTGTAAGGGTTTCACAAAAAGTGCAAAACACCTTGCTTTTTATGCAGGGACAGGGTATCATAAGAGCAAACAAGTGCTGTTTGTTTCAAGAGATATGAGCGAAACGGACAAGGGCAATTGCCTTTGTTTGTTTCGCTCTTTTTTGTACCATCAACAAGACGCCCGGCTCCCGACGGGCCAAGGCAGAACGGACAGGAGGAAAAGAACAATGTATGATATTGCAATCATCGGCTGTGGCGTCATCGGTGCCGCTGCCGCCTACGCGCTGTCGCGCTACGACAACAGGGTGGTCATCCTTGAGGCCGAGAACGATGTGGCAGACTGCACTACCAAGGCCAACAGCGCCATTCTCCACGCAGGCTACGACCCCGCCCCCGGCACCCGCATGGCACGGCTGAATGTGCGCGGCGTAGCGCTGGCCAAGGAGATCTGCGCAAGGCTGGATGTCTCCTACAAGCAGTGCGGCTCTCTGGTGCTGGCACTTGACGAAAAGGAACTGCCCCACCTGCAGCATCTGTTCGAGAACGGCACCACAAACGGCGTGCCCGGCATGAAGATCCTTTCCAAGGAAGAGACCCTTGCCATGGAGCCCAACCTCTCCGAGAAGGTCTGCGGCGCACTGTGGGCACCCAGCGCCGCCATCGTGAACCCCTGGGAGTACGCGCTGGCTATGACTGAGGTGGCGGTGCGCAACGGTGTGGAACTGCGCCGCAGCTGCAAGGTGACCGATGCCGAGTTCATTGAGGGCGGTTACCGCCTGACCGTGCCCGGCGGCACGGTGGAGACCCGCTGCGTCATCAACGCTGCCGGTATCTGGGCGGACAAGGTGCACTCCATGGTGGAGCCCGCCAACTTCCGCATCATCCCCACCCGGGGCGAGTACTACCTGCTGGACAAGAGCGAGGGCACCCGCGTGAGCCACGTCATCTTCCAGTGCCCCAACGCGCTGGGCAAGGGTGTGCTAGTAGCACCCACCGTCCACGGCAACCTGCTCGTCGGCCCCAACGCGGAACCTGTGGAGGGCAACGACACCTCCTGCACCAGCAGCGGTCTGGAATTTGTCAAGACCACTGCCCAGCGCAGCGTGCCCAGCATCAACTTTGGCGAGTCCATCCGCAGCTTTGCGGGCGTGCGCGCCAATCTGGACGTAGACGACTTTATCATTGGCGAAGAGCCGGAAGCTCCCGGCTGGATCGACTTGGCCGGTATGAAGAGCCCCGGCCTGTCCGCTGCCCCGGCGGTTGCTGAGGAAGCCGTTGCCATCCTGCAGCAGCGCGGCGTTCTGGGCGCGGAAAAATCCGACTACAAGGACGGCCGCCGCCACATCCGCTTCAAGGAGCTTTCCGCAGAGGAAAAGGCAGCGCTTGTCAAGGAGCAGCCCGCCTACGGCCGGGTCATCTGCCGCTGCGAGACCATCACTGAGGGCGATATTCTTGCAGCCCTCCACAGCGAAGTGCCTGCCAACACCATCGATGGCGTCAAACGCCGCGCCGGTGCAGGCATGGGGCGCTGTCAGGGCGGCTTCTGCGGCCCCCGCGTGCTGGAACTCATCAGCCGTGAACTGGGCATAGACCCCTTGGACATCCTGCAGGACAAGAACGGTTCCAATGTTCTGGTCGGCGAAACGAAGGTAGGAGGAAAGAGCAATGGTTGATCTGGTCATTATCGGCGGCGGCCCTGCGGGCCTTGCCGCTGCCTGCAAGGCATGGGAAAGCGGTCTGCGCGACATCCTCATTCTGGAACGCGACAAGGAACTGGGCGGCATTCTGAACCAGTGCATCCACAACGGTTTTGGTCTGCACCGCTTTGGCGAGCAGCTGACCGGCCCGGAGTACGCCGGACGCTTTATTGAGATGCTCAAGGACACCGGCGTAAAGGTGCAGCTGGACACCATGGTGTTGGAAGTGACCCCGGATAAAAAGGTGCACTGCGTCTCCAAGGAGTACGGCTACCAGATCATCGAGGCCAAGAGCATCGTGCTGGGCATGGGCTGCCGCGAGCGCACCCGGGGTGCCATCGGCACCCCGGGCACCCGCCCTGCCGGTGTGTACACCGCCGGTGCCGCACAGCGCTATGTGAACATGGAAGGCTATCTGGTGGGCAAGCGGGTGCTGATCCTCGGCAGCGGCGACATCGGCCTCATCATGGCGCGCCGCATGACCCTTGAGGGCGCAAAGGTGCTGGCCTGCGTAGAGGTGATGCCCTACTCCGGCGGTCTGACCCGCAACATCGTGCAGTGCCTGAATGACTTTGACATCCCCCTGTACCTCTCCCACACCATCGTGGATATTCAGGGCAAGGACCGCGTAGAAAAGGCTATCGTGGCCAAGATCGGCCCCGACCGCAAGCCCATCCCCGGCACCGAGATGGAGTTCGATGTGGACACCATTCTGCTGAGCGTGGGCCTGATCCCCGAAAACGAGCTGACCAAGCAGGCCGGCATCGAGATGGACCCCCGCACCAAGGGTGCCATCGTGTACGAGAACATGGAAACCAGTATTCCCGGCGTGTTTGCCTGCGGCAACGTGGTGCAGGTGCATGATCTGGTGGACTTTGTTTCCGGCGAGAGCGAGCTGGCCGGTGCTGCCGCTGCCAGCTACATCCAGAACGGTCCCGTGACCGAGGGGCGCGTGCTGACTGTAAAACCCGGTGCAGACCTTGGCTACACCCTGCCGCAGCGCATCCGTCTGGAAGGCGTGGAAAAGAACACCAACGTCTCCTTCCGCGTCCGCCGCATCTGCGGCAAGAGCACCATCCTTGTCAAGAGCGGTGACACGGTGATCGCACGCTTCAAGCGCGACCGCCTTGCCCCCGGCGAGATGGAGCACATTGCCCTGCCCAGAGTGCTGCTGGACAGAGCCCCCGTGGACGAAGTGACCATTGAGATCGAGGAGGCATGAGCGATATGAAAGAAGTAATTTGCACCTGCTGCCCGCAGGGCTGCCATCTGCAGGTGGATGAAGCCAACGACTACAAGGTGACCGGCAACGGCTGCCCCAACGGCATCGCCTACGGCAAGGAAGAACTGACCCACCCCACCCGCATCATTACCAGCACCGTGCGCGCCGAGGGCTGCCTGCACTCCCGCTGCCCGGTCAAGACCTCCAAGCCCGTGCCCAAGGGACAGATGGCCGAGGTGGTCGCCGCGCTGGACAGCGTGGTGCTGCACGCGCCCATCCATGTGGGCGATGTGGTGCTGCAAAACGTCTGCGGCACCGGGGCTGACATTGTGACCTGCCGCGATATGGCATAAGTACTCCCCTTTTTACACGAATAAGCAAAGCAGCCGCTGCACCTTACCGTGCAGCGGCTGCTTTGTTGTGGAGCCTGTGAAAATGGCCGGAACGCAGTGCAGGCCATTCATTTTCTCAGCCTTTCAGCGGCATAATGCTCTCCGGCGCGGCACACAGATACTGCGGCGCGGCGGGCGCGGCCGAGGAAAGGCTTTTTTTGCTTATCTTCCACCACAGCTGCGCCGTGCCCTCCGGCGGGGTGCAGATGAGGTTCCAGTCAAAGGGATTCTCACTGGTGGAGACTGCCTTTACCGGGATGGCGTTGGGCGCATCCGCTGCGCAGGGCGCAAAGTCGTGGGCGCGGATGCCCACAGCGGTGCAGCCTGCCGGGACGGGCAGTGCCAGCCGCAGGGCGGTGCCCCAGCCGTCCAGCCGGACGGTGTGGCTGTCCAGCGGGGTGCAGGGCAGAATGTTCTTGCAGCCGGTCAGCCGGGCAGCGGCGATACTCTGCGGGTCGGCAAACACCTCTTTCGTGCTGCCGGTGCGCAGCACCTGCCCCTCGTTCAGCACGATCATTTCTTTGCACAGGCGGTAGGCCTCGTCCCGGTTGTGTGTCACCAGCAGGGCGGTGCCTGCAAAGTTTGCCAGCAGGCTGCCCACCTCGCCCTCTACCTCTTCCCGCAGATAGCTGTCCAGCGCGCTGAAGGGCTCGTCCAGCATCAGGATGCGGGGCTTGCCCACCAGAATGCGTGCCAGCGCGACGCGCTGCTGCTGCCCGCCGGAAAGCTGGGCGGGGTAGCGCTTGGCAAGCGGCTCCAGCCGCATGGCACGCAGCATCTCGGCGCAGGCGGCGCGGCGGGCGGCGGGGTCTTTTTCCGCCTTCAGCCCGCAAAGGACATTCTGCTCCACGGTCATGTTGGGGAACAGGGCGTAGTTCTGGAACAGCAGCCCCACGCCCCGCTGCTGCGGCGGCAGATCGATGTGCCTGTCACTGTCAAACAGCACCCGTCCGTCCAGCACGATGCGTCCGCGGTCCGGTTTTACGATGCCCGCGATGCACCGCAATGTCATGCTTTTGCCGCAGCCGGAAGCGCCCAGCAGGGCGGTGGAGGTGTTGCCGGCGGTAAAGGCGGCGCGGAGGGTAAAGCCGTCCAGCTTTTTTTCAATGTTAATTTCAAGGCTCATTTCCGGCCACCCGCTTTCTGTTTTTTCTCCAGCAGGTTCACCGCCAGCAGCACCACCGCCGAAATGGCGATATCCACCAGCACCCACCGCATAGCGCCCAGCTCATCATTGGTACGCCACAGCTGGTACACCGTAGTGGCGATGGTGGCAGTCTTGCCGGGGGTGTAGCCCGCGATCATGCTGGTAGCGCCGTATTCGCCCAGTGCCCGGGCAAAAGCCAGCACCGTGCCTGCCAGAATGCCCTGACGGCAGGCGGGCATCCGCACCCGCCAGAAGATCCATGTATCGGACTGTCCCAGCGTCTGCGCCGACCACGCCAGCGTTTCGTCAAAACTTTCAAACGCGCCGCGCGCGGTGCGGTACATCAGCGGAAAAGCCACCACGATGGAGGCAAAGATGGCGCTGTACCAGTTCATGACCAGCTTTACCCCGAACTGCTGCATGAAAAAGATGCCCAGCGGCCGCTTTGCGCCGAAGAGCAGCAGCAGAAAGTAGCCCACCACCGTGGGCGGCAGCACCATGGGCAGGGTGAGCAGCACATCCAGCACACCCTTGACCACCCGGGGCAGCCGGGCG
This sequence comes from uncultured Faecalibacterium sp., assembly GCA_934512105.1. GTDB lineage: Bacteria > Bacillota > Clostridia > Oscillospirales > Ruminococcaceae > Faecalibacterium. Next base: position 6,754 of record CAKSWQ010000010.1, read on the forward strand.
ATATAGTAGGCCGCAAAAATGCCAAGAAAGAACACCGCCGCGCAGCTGATCAAAGCAATGCGCAGGCTGTTCCACAACGGATACCAGTCCATGCCTGCTCCTTTATACAGCGCTGAAGCCCACGCCCTCGAACACGGTCATGGCCTTGTCGGTCTGTAAGTAGGCCAGAAATTCCTTGGCAGCCTCGGCGTTGGGGGCGGCCTTCATCACAGCGGCGGGGTAAATGACCTGACCGCACATCTCCTTGGTGGCCTCGTCCACAGGGGTCAGACCGGCGCTGTATGCATCAGTGCAGTAAACGACACCGGCATCCACGCTGCCCTCGATGACCTGCGTGGTCACCTCCTTGACGTTGGAGCCGTAGGTGATCACGCCCGCAGCAGCCAGCGCAGCCTCGTCCAGCTGGTAGTAGGCAAGGATTTTCTGGGTGTACTGACCCACGGGCACATCGCTGTTGCCCATGCAGAACAGGATATCCTGTGCCTTCAGGTGCTCGGCCAGTGCGTCAAAGCTGTCAATGCCCTTGTCGCTGCCCTCCGGCACGCAGAGCACCACCTTGTTCTCCAGCAGGTTCACGCGGCTGTCGGCATCCACAAAGTCAAGGCCGTCCTTGTTCACCTCGGCAGAGGCGGTGATGTCCAGCTGGTTCATCTGCTTCTGACCGGCAGAGATGAGCAGGTCACAATCCGCGCCCTCCTGAATCTGGGTCTTGAGGGTGCCGGAGGAATCGAAGTTGAAGCGGAAGGTCACCTCCGGGTGCTCTGCGGTGTAGCTCTCGCCGATAGCGTTCAGCGTCTCGGTGAGGGAGGCGGCGGCAAACACGATCAGCTCCACGCTCTGGGCTGCCTCCGAGGAAGCAGTGGCAGAGGAAGCCACGGACGATGCTGCGCTGGAAGCAGCACCGCCGCAGGCGGTAAGGGCAGCGGCTGCACCGGCCATACCAGCTGCGGCCAGAAAGCTCCGGCGGGAAATGCGATGGTTATTCATATCCGTTTCTCCTTACTTCAAGTAAAAAACACTCCATTTCTACGCCCCGTAAAGAAAAACAGGGCGGGAAAACCTTACTTGCGGGCGCACTCGCCGTCCAGACCCGCGGCAATGCGTACTCCATGCTCCAGGCTTGGCAGGATATACTCCAAGTTCTCCTGCACCGCCTTGGGGCTGCCAGGCAGATTGACGATCAGGGTCTTGCCGCGCAGCACACTGACACCACGGCTCAGCATCCCGCGCGGGGTGATGCTCAGGCTGTGGTAGCGCATGGCTTCGGCAATACCGGGGGCGTTGCGGTCGGCCACAGCGCAGGTGGCCTCCGGGGTAATGTCCCGGGGGGAGAAGCCGGTGCCGCCGGTGGTGAGCACAAGGTTCACCTGACGGCCGTCTGCCATACGGATGAGCTGGGCCTTGAGCGCCTTTGCCTCGTCCGGCAGGATCATGGTCTCCTCCACCACATAGCCTGCGGCAGTGAGCATTTCGGCGATCAGCGGGCCGCTTTTATCCTCCCGCTCACCGCGGCTGCCCTTATCGGAAAGGGTAATGACGGCAGCGCGCAGGGGCGGGTTTTCCAGTGCGGGCAGCAAGGTCACCTCGTCCCCCACACGGATCTGGCCGCCGGTGAGCACCCGGGCGAACACGCCCTCGTGGGGCATGATGCACTCGCCGGTCTGCTGCTTGATAACGCAGTCATTGTGGCATTCCTTGCCGATCTGGGTCATTTCCAGCACCACGTCCCCGATGGCGAACCGGCTGGTCACCGGCAGACTGCGGAAATCGAAGCCCTCAACGACCAGATTTTCGCCAAACGCGCCGTAGTCCACCCAGAGTTTCTTGCGGAAGGCCTCGATCTTTTCGGCGCTGAGCATACTGACCTGACGGTGCCAGTTGCCGCCGTGGGCGTCCTCCACGATGCCCCACTCCGGGGTCAGGACGGCACTGGGCACCTCGGTCTTTACAGTGCCCCGCTTGGGGCTGGTGCAGATTGCCAGAAGCTTACCCATACTTCTTTATCCTCCAATGCGATACATCCCGCGGGTAGCGGGCATGGAACTGTCGTTAAAATGGTGTTCCCGGGGCTTTGCCCAGATGGTCTCCCGGATGGCGGCCAGCAGCTGCGCATCGTCCGCGCCGCTGCGCAGCAGTGCGCGCAGGTCGCAGCCGGTCTCGCTGGCAAGACAGGGGCGTAAAAAACCCTGACTGGTCAGCCGCACCCGGTTGCAGGAGGCGCAGAACTTGCCGTGCACCGCTGCAATAAAGCCGATGCTGCCCTGCCAGCCCGGCACGGTGTAGTACACCGCCGGGCCGTCGCCCAAGGCGTGCTCCTGCACAGTGGACAGGGGCGCAAGTTCCGGCCAGCGCCGGGCAAACCGCGCCCGCAGCTCCGGGCCGGAGATGCAGGGCATGGCAGCGCCGTAGCCGATGGGCATCATCTCGATGAAGCGCACCTGCATGGCGTTGTCCTTTGCCAGCGCGGCAAGCGTTTCCAGTTCGCCCTCGTTGACGCCCGCCTGCGGCACACAGTTCAGCTTGACCGGCAGGCCGCTTTCCAGCGCCGCCTGCAAGCCCGCCTGCACGGCGGAAAAATCGTCCCGGGCGGTGATCTGCCGGAATACCTCCGGGCGCAGGGTGTCCAGACTGATGTTCACGCTGTCCAGCCCGGCGTCCAGCAAAGCGGGCAGCTGCTCTGCCAGCAGCACCGCGTTGGTGGTCAGGGTGACCCGGCGGATGCCCGGGGTCTCTTTGAGCCCGGCCACCAGCTGCGCCACGTTCTTGCGCACCAGCGGCTCGCCGCCGGTCACCCGCACGGTGTCGATGCCGCACTGGGCAAACAGCGCAGCCAAACGCAGAAATTCCTCGTAGGTCAGCACGGCCTCCCGCTCCAGCTTTTCCACGCCGTCCGGCATACAGTAGCGGCAGCGCAGGTTGCACAGGTCGGTCACCGACAGGCGCAGATAATGGATCCCGCGCTGGTAGCGATCAAACATAGCCGCCCTCCGCCCGGATATAGTGGCCGCTCTTGCCGCCGGTCTTTTCCACCAGATGGATCTCGCCCAGTTCCATGCCCTTATCCACGGCCTTGCACATATCGTAGATGGTCAGCAGCGCGGTGGAAACGCCGGTCAGCGCCTCCATCTCCACGCCGGTCACACCGCTGGTCTTGACGGTGCACAGGGCTTCCACCGCCTGCCGCTCGGGCAGCAGACGGAACTCGATGCCCACCTTGGTCAGGGGCAGCGGATGGCACAGGGGGATCAGCTCGCTGGTGCGCTTGGTGGCCATAATGCCCGCAATGCGCGCCACGCCCAGCACATCGCCCTTTTTCACGGTGCCGCTCTGCACGGCGGCAAAGGCTTCGGCGTTCATGGTAATAATGCCGTGGGCAGTGGCTTCCCGGGTGGTGACGGGCTTTGCGCTCACATCCACCATCACGGCATTCCCGGCGGCATCAAAATGCGTCAGATTATTTTCACTCATATTTTTTTACCTTAGTAAAGCCACAAGGCTTTGCCTGAGAGGGTCTCAGCAGTGCCCAAAGCCACAGTTCGGCCAGTGGCATACTTCGCAGTTCAGGCACAAGCCCCCCTCGCCCAGGCGGGCGATATCCTCGGCGGTGATGGGGTCATCGGCCAGCAGGCGGGGCAGCAGCAGATCAAAGATGGTACGCTTGGCGTACATCACGCAGCCGGGCAGGCCGCATACCGGCACACCGTCCAGATAGCTGACAAGGAACATGGCCCCCGGCAGCACCGGTGCACCGTAGGTGATGATATCCGCCCCAGTGTTCTTGATGGCCAGCGGGGTACGGTCGTCGGGGTCCACGCTCATGCCGCCGGTGGTAAAGATCAGCTCGCACCCTGCGGCCTTGGCCTCCAGAATGGCGGCAGTGATCCCGGCGGGGTCGTCATCGCAGACCTTGTGGAAGACCATCTCACAGCCGTAGACATCCAGCTTGCTTTGCAGGATGGGGGTGAATTTATCCTCGATGCGTCCCTTGAATACCTCGCTGCCGGTGGTGATGATGCCCACCTTTTTGGCCTGCATGGGCAGCACGTTCAGGATAGGCTCTGCCCCGGCGGCAGCCTGCATGGCATCCATCTTCTCCTGCTCGATGACCAGCGGGATGATGCGGGTGCCGGCCAGCTTCTGCCCCTTTTTCACCGGCAGGTCGCCGTGGATGGTGGCGATCATCATCTGCGGGGTGCTGTTTACGGCCATCAGCGCCCTGCGGTTGATCTTCAGCAGGCCATCGCAATCCGCGATCAGCTCGATCTTACCCTCTTTCGGCGCAGTACCGTGGATATTTTTGCCAGCAGCAGCCTTATACAGCAGGGCGGCTGCTTCGTCCTCGTGGAGGATGCCGGGGTGCTTTTCCCAGACGTAGAGGTTCTCCTTGCCGATGGAAAGCAGCACGGGGATATCCTCGGGCTGGATGACGTGCCCCTTGCGGAAGCGGGCATCCTTGTACTCGCCCGGGATGATCTGGGTGATATCATGGCAGAGCACCTGCCCTACGGCGTCAGCAGTGCGGATCAGTTTCATGATGGCATTCCTCCTTACAGCGCGGGCATCTGGGCTTCGATCCAGTCTGCCAGTGCCGGAATATCGTTCAGGTCAAAATCTGCGCCGGGGATATCCCCCACTACCGCCAGCGGCTGGAAGGAGACGGGCGCAGCCGAGACGGCGCTGCGCACCACCTCGATCTTCGGCCAGCCGCTGGACTTGAACCCTTCCAGCAGCACAAGGTCGTAGCCGTGACGCTCGAACAAGGCAAGCAGATCCTGCTCAGTCAGGCGAAATTCCTCGGTCAGCAGGTAGCGGGTGCCGGAGTAGATTGCCACGCCCTCGGCACCGGCTTCCCGCAGGCGGCAGCTGTCGGTGCCGGGCACGTCCGGGGTAAAATCGTGGCCGTCGTGCTTGATGACGCCCACCTTCAGCCCACGGCTGCGCAGCACGGGCAGCAGCTTTTCCAGCAGGGTGGTCTTACCGCTGTTGTGCACCCCGCTGACGGCCAGCACCGCCGGGCGCTTGAACGCCTGTGTCTCGGCCAGAGCCTGTTTTTGTTCACTGTACAAAGTAAAGCACCTCCACTTTCCTATCGGGCTGTACCGGGCCGCTGCCGGCGGGGATCTCCACCAGACAATTGCAGCCCATCATGGCGGACAGCGCACCGGAGGAGTGTGCCCCGGCACTGCCCGCGCAGGGCAATGTCACCTTGCCGCCGCAGGCAGCTGCCCGCAGATAACGGTTCTCCTTGCTGGCCCTGGAAAAGCCGTTTGTCAGGGTGCAAACGGCGCGGGCAGGGATGCAGCTCTCCTCCCGGCGTCCGGCGACGCGCAGCAGCGCGGGGATGGCGTATTGTTCCAGCGTGGCAGCGGCGGCAAAGGGGTTGCCGGACAGGCAGAACACCAGCTTGCCGTTAAGTGTTGCCGCCAGCATGGGGCTGCCGGGCTTCTGGGCTATACCCTCCACCAGCAGCTGTGCGCCCAGCTGTTCCAGCACAAGGGGCAGATAATCTTTCTGCCCCACCGAGACGCCGCCGCTGGTGATAATAGCATCGCAGCGGGTCAGCAGTTCCTGCATTTTACCGGCGATGATCTCCGGGTCGTCGGAGCACTGCTGCCGCTCCACGGTAAAACCCAGCTGGCGCAGCCGGGCCGCGTTCTGGATGCCGTTGGCATCGTAAATTTTACCGGGTGCCCACGGTGCGCCGGGTTCCAGCAGCTCACTGCCGGTGGAAAGGACGCCCACGGTCAGCAGGCGGCAGACCGTTACCTCGGCATAGCCCTGCCCGGCCAGCACGCCCAGACGGGCGGGGGTAAGCACCGTTCCAGCGGGCACAATGATTGCGCCTGCGGCCACGTCCTCGCCGCGGAATACCACGTTCTGCAGCGGTTTTACGGCAGCATAAAGCTGTACAGTGTCCTCACCGCTGTCGGTCAGCTCCTGCATCAAAACGCAATCCGCGCCCTCCGGCAGGGGTGCGCCGGTCATGATGCGGGCAGCGCACCCTGCGGGCAGCGCCGCAGCCGGGGCATCGCCCGCGTAAAGCTTCATCACCACCGGCAGGGTGACCGGGGTCTCCCGGCTTGCACCGGCGGTATCCGCGCTGTGCAGGGCGTAGCCGTCCAGCGGGCTGCGGTCAAAGGGGGGCTGGTCCATCCGGGCACAGAGGTCCCCGGCGGCAATGCGTCCGCGGGCGTTTTCCAGCGGGATAGTCTCCGGGGACGGAGAAGGCAGAAGTGCTGCCGCGTCCAGCACGCTGCGCAGCGCCTGAACGGGGGAGCAGAAAGACTGATCCATCGTAAACTTCCTCCATAGACCCGCCGCTCTCCCCTTCTGCTATGGCTCAGACGGGGACACCGGCGGGGGTATTCTTTTTTTCAAAAGACAGGTGAAAAAGAAACGGAGACGTCTTGACCGGAAAATCAAAACGCCTCCGCAGAATATCCCCACAAAACCGGCAGTGGCAGCTTGCAGTTTGCCGCGCCAGCGGTATGCCTTTGACTGTGCGCCGCCTTTGCAGCGGCAGCACACCGCCAAAAACACCTGTGAGGATGGGAGGAGTTCTTTTTTTCAAATTGCAGCGTTTCTTCTGCGGGAAGGCGGTGGGGTTTCCCCCGCCACCCTTGAATGCCAGCTTATGCAGCTCTTAGCATTGCGGCGCGGTGTCAGTGCCAACGGTTTAGACACCTTTGCTCAAAGAAGCTCTTATACCCTGATTCAATTGTAGTGTAATGTGGTCAGACCGACCGTCAAAGCGATGGTCGCAGCGCCCATGGCTGCATAGCCCGGCAGCTGCTTGCGCCACAGCGGTACGGATGCAAACGGGTTGGCTGCCCGCTTCCTGTTATCACCGTCTGATTTTTGTCCGGGTATCCCCGGACAACGATCGAGACCGCTCTGGCTGCTACGACAGTGGAGCGGTCTCTTCGGTACTATATTAACATGCAGGTGCGAAGTGTGTCAACAGAAACAGACACCCTTCTCTGATTTGTAATGATCGTTTTGGGAATAGCTGCTCAGAGTTCAGGGCTTTTGCACCCGCAGACTGTCCATGTTCTGGGCTGCCGTGCCCTCCCACACCATGTCAAGCTGCAAAAGTGGATTGTCGTGAGCCGTATTCACGGAACCGTACCGTTTACATAGCGATCCAGCCCAAGGCATTTGCCACCGAGCTTGCCAGAATGATGGCTGCAAAAATGGGGCACAGCCAGCGGATCATAAAATTGAACACCGGCTTGCGGCGGAACCGCTGACCGTCCTGCTCCACCTCCTGCGCGATCTGCTCCACGCCGATGACGCGGGACACCAGCAGGCAGGTGGCAATGGCTGCAATGGGCATCATGACTGAGTTGGTCAGGAAGTCGAAGAAGTCCAAGAACTGCATCCCGAACACGGTCACCCCGGCCAGCGGGCCGTAGCCCAGTGCCGACAGGCTGCCCAGCACCACCATGATGGCGCCGATGAGCACGGTGGAGCGGGTGCGGTCCCAGCCCAGCTCGTCCTCAAAGGTGGAGACGGCACTCTCGGTCAGGGCGATGGAGCTGGTAATGGCCGCAAAAAGCACCAGCACAAAGAACAGCACACCCACCACAGTGCCCAGACCCATGCTGGCGAACACCTTGGGGATGGTGATGAACATCAGCGCAGGGCCGGCCTGCAAAGTGTCCGGGTCGCCGCCGGAGAAGGCGAACACCGCCGGGATGATCATCAGGCCTGCCATGATGGCAATGGCGGTATCAAACACCTCCACGTTCTCGGTGGACTCCTCAATAGAGACGTCCTTCTTCATATAAGAGCCGAAGGTGACCAGAATGCCCATGGCGATGGACAGAGAGTAGAACATCTGCCCCATGGCGGTGACCACGGTCATCCACGAGAAGTTTTTGGGGTTGGGCACCAGAAAGTACTTTACACCCGCCAGTGCGCCGGGGCGGGTGACTGAATAGCCCGCAATGACCAGCGAAAGCACCACCAGCACCGGCATCATCACCTTGGAGACCCGCTCCACGCCGTTGCGCACACCGGCAAAGATGACGCCCAGCGTGAACAGACTGAACAGCAAAAAGGCCAGCTCGGCCTGCAAGCCGTTGGTGATAAAGGCGGAGAAGTAACCATCTGCCGCCAGATTGCTGCCGCGTCCGCACAGGTACTCGGCCAGATAGTGGATGACCCAGCCGCCGATGACCGAATAATACGGCACGATCAAAATGGGGATGATGGCGTTGATCCAACCGCCGAACCGGATGCCCCTGCCCTTGCCGAAGTGGGCATAGGCACTGACCGGGCTTTTGTGGGTCATACGGCCCAGCGCGGTCTCGGCCACGATCATGGTATAGCCAAAGGTGACTGCCAGCAGAATGTATACCAGCAGAAAAATGCCGCCGCCGTATTTGGCTGCCAGATACGGGAAGCGCCAGATGTTGCCCAGACCCACCGAAGCGCCTGCGGCAGACAGCACGAACCCGATCTTACCGGAGAACGCACTGCGCTTGTGTTGTTGTTCCATGTTGTTGTTCCTCTTTTCCTATCCGTTATAAAAATTAAGCAGAACAAGTTTACCACAACTGCGGACAACTGGCAAGCAACAGAAGAAACACCCCGGTCAGCGCCTGACGGCGCTGACCGGGGTGTTTGCACGATCATCGTTTATTTTTTACAGCTTATGGTACTTGCGGTCCTCTTCCTCGTAGACGGGGTCGCAGGTCAGGTACATGCCCAGACGGTTCAGAGTGCTGCTGTCCACGCTGGAAAGCAGCACGGTGGAGTGCACATCGCAGCCCTTGAGGTTGGGCAGCTGATGCATGGCCACTGCGGCAAGCTCGCTGGAAGCAGCAGAGCTGGACAGGGCGATCAGGATCTCATCGGTGTGCAGACGGGGGTTCTTGCCGCCCAGATAGTTGGTCTTGAGGGTCTGGATAGGCTCGATGGCAGTGGCACTGACCAGATCCGTCTCCTGCGGGATGCCCGCCAGATACTTGAGCGCGTTGATCAAAGCGCTTGCGGTAGCACCCAGCAGCGGGCCGGTCTTGCCGGTGATGACGGTGCCGTCGCTCAGTTCAATGGCAGCAGCCGGTGCGCCGCCGGTGGCCTCGCTGCGGGCGTGCGCCTGCTTTTCCACCTCGCGTGCGCCCATGGTCAGCCCGGCCTGATTCATCAGCAGCTCCAGCTTGTAGCGCTCGCTCTCCTTGGCGGTGCCGGTGATCTTCTGCTCGCACAGGCACTTGTAGTACCGGCGCACGATCTCCTTGCGGGAGGCCTCGCAGCAGACGGCGTCGTCCACGATGCAGTTGCCGGCCATGTTCACGCCCATGTCCGTGGGGGACTTATAGGGGCTCTGCCCTGCGATCAGCTCGAACATCGCGTTCACCACCGGGAAGATCTCAATGTCGCGGTTGTAGTTCACGGTGGTCACGCCGTAGGCCTCCAGATGGAAGGGGTCGATCATGTTCACATCGTTCAGGTCGGCGGTGGCGGCCTCGTAGGCCAGATTGACCGGGTGCTTCAGGGGAATGTTCCAGATGGGGAAGGTCTCGAACTTGGCATAACCAGCCTTGACGCCGCGCTTGTATTCATGGTACAGCTGGGACAGGCAGACGGCCATTTTTCCGCTGCCGGGGCCGGGCGCGGTGATGACCACCAGCGGGCGCTCGGTCTCAATGTACTCGTTGCGGCCGTAGCCCTCGTCGCTGACGATGCGTGCCACGTCGTTAGGGTAGCCGGGGATCTTGTAGTGGCGGAAGGTGCGGATGCCCAGACTGTTCAGCCGCTTTTCAAAGGCTTCCACCTCGGCGGCGGCGGTGTACTTGGTCACGCACACGCTGCCCACATACAGCCCCACCTCCTGAAAAGCGTCGATGAGGCGCAGCACATCCAGATCGTAGGTGATGCCGTAGTCACCGCGCACCTTGCTGCTGATGATGTCCTCGGCGCTGATGACGATGACGATCTCAGCCTGCTCCTTGAGCTGTAAAAGCATCTGCAGCTTGGAGTCCGGCTGAAAGCCGGGCAGCACGCGGGAGGCGTGATAATCGTCGAACAGCTTGCCGCCGAATTCCAGATACAGCTTATTGTCAAACTTCTTGATGCGCTCGCGGATATGCTCAGACTGCATCGAAAGATATTTGTCGTTGTCAAATCCTATTTTCATCGTTCGTTTCCTCTCTGGTGGCCGGGCACACCATACCCGGGCTTTAAAAATCACAAGCATAAGTATACCACAGCCCGGGGTGGTGCGCAATGCAAAACAAAGCGCAGAACGCAATTCCGGCAGGATAGGCCGTTTTGGGCGGTGCAGAGTTCTGTTTTTTGTTGCAGATGCCGTTTTGGGTCAGTTTTTTTGCCGGGCGGCAAGGTCTTTTTCCACCTTCCAGAAGGCCAGCAGCAGAAGCCCCGCCGCCACATAGCTGAGCGTTTCCACCCAGATATAGCCGCCTGCGATCACATGGCGCACGGCGGCGTTCTGGGCGGCAGTACCCAGCGCCGTACTGGCGCACTGGTCATAGCCGGTGCGCGCCAGCACCCCGTTGAACAGTGCGCTCATCACCGAGCCGCCCGCCACGGACAGGGAACTGTACACCGACATGGTAAGTCCGTCCGTGCGGATGCCGCTGCGCCCCTCCACATGGTCCACTACATCGGTCACCATGGCAAGGAGCAGGCAGCAGGTAGGCGCAGAACCGAAGCATTTGAGCGCAACGCCGATGGCTGCCGGGATCAGTCTGCCCTGTCCCAGCCCTGCAATCATGCCGCCCGCAGCGCCCAGCAGCAGAAACCAGCCGCACACCTTGCGCTTGCCGAACCGGTCGGTCAGCGGCACCAGCAGCACCGAGGCCAGCGCCATGGGCAGCGCACCCATCATGGTCAGCAGCGATTGGGACGCGCCCCATGCACCCGCACTGCCCAAAAAGGTGTTGTCCACCACCCACTTACAATAGTAGGTCATGGTGCTGTTTTTTAAAGCTCCGCTCCACTGGAACAAAACGCATACGCCCAATATGAGCCACCACATGGGGTCGGCAGCCACGGCCCGCAGCTGGCGGCGCAGCGAGACCCGCTGCACCGGTACAGGCTCCGGCGGGGGTGCTTCTGCCTGTCGGGCGGCTTCAAATTCATCTTCCGGTCCGTACAGGCCTTCCAGAATGCGGCGCTCCTCGGTAACGCGCTCCCGGGTAAAGGCGAACTGCAAGTAGATGGTAAGTCCGGTGAACACCGCCACACCCAGCATGGTGAAAAACCAGCGGTGGATATTTTCCCGGAGGAAAAAGGACACCAGCATGGGGAACACCATGCTGCAAGTACCCATCACGCCCAGCCCCACCATGCTGTTGATGGAGGCCAGCAGTCCGCGCTGACGGCTGTCCCGGGTGGACACCGAGAGCATAATGCTGCTGGCTGTGCTGTAAATGGGGGATGCAAAGGAGTAGTACAGGTTGTACGCCACGGCGATCCACACCATGCGCGCGATGCCCTGAAAGGGCACGATGAACATAAGCACGCTGGCAGAGGAAAAGGTAAACACCGAGAGCAGCAGCCACGGCCTTGCCTTGCCCGCCGTGGCGCTGGTGTGCTCGATCAGCTGGCCTACCAGAAGGTTTGCCGCCACGATAAGCACAGTGGACACCAGCTGCAACCGGCTGAGGAACCGCAGGTCCAGCCGGAGCACATCGGTAAAGTAGCTTTGCAGGATGCTGCCGAAAATACTGCCCGAGATGGAAGCCCCCATCGGCCCCAGAATGTAGCCGAAGAGCATCTCTGGCAGCTGAACTTTCTCGCTTTTGATCCGGGTGCGGGTGAACCGGTGGTTCCAGAAGCTTTGTCTGTGCATGGAACAGATCGTTTCCTTTCTCCCCGCAAAAGCAGGGTCTTACACATTCCTATCATTTCTATGATAGCACATTTTCCACCGCCGGGGAACTATCCGGTGCAAAAAACATCTTTTTACCGCAGACGGTCGGAAAATGCAAAAGGGGCTGCCGCGCAGCGCGGCAGCCCCTTTTGCGTTTATGGAGAACTTATCCGTAATGGAAAAAGAGAATGGCTTGTTACTTTGCCTCGGCGGGCTGGGTCTTTTTGACAAGGCTCAGGATCACTGCGCCCAGCACACTGCCCACAGCCAGCGCCACGCAGTACAGCACAGCGTGATCCACCACCGGGAACACGAAGATGCCGCCGTGGGGTGCGCGCAGTGCGCAACCGAAGGTCATGGAGAGCGCACCGGCGACCGCAGAGCCAACAACGCAGCTGGGCAGAACGCGCAGCGGGTCGGCTGCTGCATAGGGGATAGCGCCCTCAGACACGAAGCACAGACCCATGACGTAGTTCACAATGCCGTTGCGGCGCTCCTCCGGCGTCCACTTGCGGGGGCAGAAGGTGGTGGACAGGGCAATGGCGATGGGAGGAACCATGCCGCCCACCATGACGGCGGCCATCACCTCATAGTTGCCGGAGGCAAGGGCTGCGGTGCCAAAGACGTAAGCCGCCTTGTTGACCGGGCCGCCCATGTCCACGCTCATCATACCGGCCACGATGGCACCCAGCAGCACCTTGGAGCTGCCGCCCAGTGCGTTCAGCCAGTCGGTCATGGCGGTGTTGATCATGCCCATCACCGGGTTCACGGCGCACATCATCGCACCTACGATGAGGATGCCGCCCAGCGGGTAGATGAGCATCGGGCGGATACCGTTCAGGCTGGCGGGCAGCTTTTCGGTGATCTTTTTAAGGAACTGCACGATGTAGCCCGCTGCAAAACCGGCCAGCAGCGCTGCAAGGAAACCGCCGGAGATGCCGGTGGTGCTGCCTGCGGCAAGGTCGGTGAAGTTGGTGCCGTTCATGGCCAGCACGCCGCCTGCAAAGCCTACGGCCAGGCCCGGACGGTCGGCGATGGACATGGCAATGAAACCGGCCAGAATGGGCAGCATGTAGCCAAAGGCGGCGTTGCCCACCGTCTTGAAGAAGGCGGCGACAGGGGTGTTCATGCCGAAGTTTGCGGGGTTGATGCTGTAATCATCCAGCAGGAAGGCCAGCGCGATCATGATGCCGCCGCCCACCACGAAGGGCAGCATGTGAGAAACGCCGTTCATCAGGTTCTTGTACAGGCTGCGGCCGAAGCTGTCCTTACCGGCAGCGTCATCCTCGGCTGCTGCGCCGCCCTCGGCGTGGTACACAGGCACCTCGCCGTGGGCAATTTTCTTAATGAGTTCCTCCGGCTTGTGGATGCCGTCATCCACGCGGGTGAACAGCACCGGCTTGCCGTCGAAGCGGGCAGTATCCACCTTTTTCTCCGCTGCCACGATGATGCCGTCACAGGCGGCGATCTCGGCGCGGGTCAGGATATTCTTTGCGCCGTCCGAGCCGTTGGTCTCCACCTTGGTGGGCAGACCCAGCTTGTCACCGGCCTTGGTCAGTGCTTCTGCGGCCATGTAGGTGTGGGCGATGCCGTTGACGCAGGCGGTCACAGCCAGAATGCGGTAGCCGTCCTGCGGGATGGCCTGCTGGGTAAAGCTCTCTGCGCCGAACTGTGCTTCCTCCTGCGCGTCGATGCACTCCAGGAACTCCTTGGGGGTCTTGGCTGCCTTGAGCTTTTCCACAAAGTCCTCGTTCATCAGCATCTGCATCATGCGGGCCAGCATATCCACATGCAGGCTGCCGTTTTCCGGCGCGGCAATGGCAAACAGCAGGTCGGTGGTTCCGTCATCCTCGGCGTTGTACTGCACCGGGGTGCTCAGCCGCAGAGCAGCCAGACTGGGGCGGGTGACCACATTGGTCTTGGCGTGAGGCACGGTGATGCCGTTGTCCACATAGGTAGAGCCCTCGGCCTCGCGGGCATAGAGTGCCTTTTTGTAGGCCTCCTTATCCGTGATGTTACCGTGGGTGGCCTGCAATTCCACCAGACGGCTCAGGATCTCCTCCTGCGTCTGCAGCGCCTCGTCCAGCGCAATGGACTGTGCGGTGAATAACTCGGTAATGCGCATAAACGTTCCTCCTATTCCTTTATTCTATCAAAGCTGCGCCAGCAGCTCGTCGATCTTCTCCTTTGTGGCAAGCCCAAGGCTGAAAGCCGTGGCGCTGCCGCAGGCGGTGCCCAGACGCAGTGCCTGCGCGTAGCTGCGGCTTTGCAGATACCCGGCCACAAAACCGGCTACCATGCTGTCGCCTGCGCCCACGCTGTTGACCACCTTGCCCTTGGGGCAGCCGATGCGGTGTACCTGTCCCTGCTCGTCCAGCAGCAGCGCACCGTCCCCGGCCATGCTCACCAGCACGTTGCGGGCACCCTTTTCCTGCAAAGTGCGGGCAGCAGCCACGATCTCGGCGTCACTGCTCAGCACCTTGCCCACGATCTCGCCCAATTCATGGTTGTTGGGCTTGATGAGGAAGGGGTGGTAGGGCAGCACGTTCACCAGCAGGTCGCGGGTGGCATCCACCACCGCACGCACGCCCCTGCCTTGCAGCCGCGCCAGCAGCCGCTCGTAGACGCTCTGCGGCAGGCTTGCCGGGATGCTGCCCGCCAGAATGAGGATATCGCCCTCGGTCAGCTTGTCCAGCTGTGCTTCCAGCTGCTGCAATGCGCTTTCCGGGATGGCAGGGCCTGCGCCGTTCAGCTCGGTCTCCTGCCCTGCCTTGATCTTGACATTGATGCGGGTCATGCCGCTTTCCAGATGCACAAAGTCAGTTTTCAGCCCCTGCGCCGCCAGACCGCGCTCCAGCCATGCGCCGGTCTCACCGGCCACAAAGCCCAGCGCCACGCTCTCACAGCCCAGCTGCGCCAGCACGCCGGACACGTTGATGCCCTTGCCGCCCAGCACGCAGTCCTCGCCTTTGGCGCGGTTCACTTCGCCCACCTCCAGCGGTGCGTCCAGACGCACAACATAGTCGATGGCGGGGTTAAAGGTAACGGTATAGATCATGCTTCTGCCTCCTTTATAAAGGTATACTGCTTATATTTCGGGTTCGGGCAGCGGTTGGTCAGGATGGCACCGCCGTGCAGATCCGTGATGACCGCTGGATAAATCTTAGCAAACTTGGCGTCGTCCACAAGGAACCAGCTTTCCCTTGCGCGGTGGACGGCTGCGGCTTTTACCGCCGCTTCCTCGGGGTCCGGGGTGGTAAAGCCCGCTTCCAGCGCTACGCCGTTGGCCCCCATAAATGCTTTGGTAAAGTTATATTGCTGGACGCTGCTGACCGCCGGAGCCCCCACGATAGCCTCAGTCTGAGGACGCAGCAGCCCGCCAGGCAGATACACCCGGCAGCCCTTTTGCGCCAGCAGCCGGGCGTGCGCCACGCCGTTGGTCACATAGGTGGCCTTGAGCGCCACACCCGCCAGCGCCCGTACCAGCTCCAGCGTGGTAGTGCCTGCATCGATGAACACAAAATCTTCGGCGGTGATAAGCGCTGCGGCGGCGGCGGCAATACTGCGCTTTTCGGCTACCGCCAGCGTCTCCTTGGCCTCCATGGTGGGCTCGTCTGCCAGAAAGCGGCTGTCCGGCAGGGTGGCACCTCCGTGCACCTTGGTCAGCCTGCCCTGCCGGTCCAGCTCGGTCAAATCGCGCCGGATGGTGGATTCGCTGGTATGCAGTGCCTCGCACAGCTGCTGCACCGTCACCGTGCGCTTCTCGTTCAGCTGCTCCAGAATCAGTGTAAAACGTTCCTCTGCCAGCATGGTGTCTCTCCCCTTCTTTCCTTCCCATGCCTGACCGGTTTTGCACGGTCTTGGCGTGTTTTGGTTGTCTGTATCTTTATTATAGCAAAGCTTCCGTCAAAATCAATCAGTTTCAGTCATTTTCGTGCACAAAAAATTTCTTCGATTTTTGTGCATGGTTGCCAATAGCTGGGATACAAGAGGATAAACTCCCTCAGTTTCCTCGCACGGACACACCCCTTCAGCCTCACTACGTTCGGCAGCTCCCCCAAGGGGGCGCCTTTGGGTGCTGCCGCAAACTTTGCCGCCACTGCTGAAGCCGTCCCCTTGGGGAAGGTGGCAAAGCCGCAGGCTTTGACGGAAGGGGTATCCCATCGCAAATGCAGTTCCCGGCCACAACCTCACCCACGCAAAAAGACCACCGCACTGGGGGATGCGGTGGTCTTTTTGGCGTTTATGTGACCGGTCGTGACCGGTTTTGGTACTTTGGCTGGTTTACATCAGGCATCTGAGCGGGAGTAGGCGTTCTTCATCTGGCTGCTCAGCTCAAACAGAACTTTGTCCAGCGTGTCGGCGGCCTTCTCCTGCAGCATGGCGGCGATGGCAGTGTTGGCTTCCTCCCGCAGGGCGGCGCGGCGGGCAGCGTCCGGCTCGGCGGCAAGCTTTGCGTCATACTGGTTCACCAGTGCGCGGCCAGCGGAGAGCACAGCTTCCTCGTAGCGCTCGAGGTGGAACAGGGACTTATTATAGGAAGCATCTGCCATGGCGGCGATGAGACGGCTGGTCCAGTAGAAGTTGTCGGTGGACACCGTGCCGGTGGTGTTGGCCAGATACTCCGGGGTGCGCTCCACGTTGGCGTAGAAGGGCACCATAGTGTTGAAGGCGTTGGAGGCATAGGCCACCCACTCCACTGCGCGGGATTCCTCCGGCTGGTCGGGGCGCATCTGCAACAGGGCCATAAAGTCGTTGCGGTTGATGCCGATGGAACGGTATGCACCCTTTGCGGACTTGTCGCCGTAGCTCAGGTAGGGGTCGTAGGGGGTGCCCTGATAGTGGCTGGACAGCATATACTTGATGTCCTCCGGGGTCACCTTGCGCTCCGGCACCATGCACCACGGCAGGTCGTCGGACATGGGGGTGTAGTCGGCGTCGGCACCCTCCCACACCCATGTGCGGGGGTTGAGGTAGCGCAGCATATACCATGCGCGGGGGGTGTTGTAAACGTGGTCGGCGTCATCGTGGCTGCCAAAGGCATCCCGGGGGTTCAGCGCGCCGTCCAAAGAGAGGTCGAGGTGGTTTTTGGCAATGAACTCCCGCAGGTCGGCAGAGCAGAGGTAATTTTCCTGTGCGCCGAAGGCATCTTCCAGATCAAAGCTGTCGATGCCCAGCTGGTTGGGCATGACCACATACACATCGTCCGGCACACGGCGGGCGATCCAGTGGTGACCGCCGATGGTCTCCAGCCACCAGATCTCGTTTACGTCCTGAAAGGCGATGCCGTTCATCTCGTAAGTACCGTACTGCTCCAGCAGGCTGCCCAGACGCAGCACACCCTCGCGGGCAGAGTGGATGTAGGGCAGCACCAGATAGACGATATCCTCCTCGCCGATGCCGCCGGGCACCTCGGGCTTTTCGCCCTTGGCGGGCTGATACTCCACCAGCGGGTCTGCACCCAGCACGCGGGGGTTGGAGGTGATGGTCTCGGTGGCGGTCATGCCCACATTAGCGGCGTTGACGCCGGAAGCTGCCCAGATGCCCTTCCCCTCTACGGCATTGGGCATGGCGGTAAACCGCAGTGCGCCTTCCGGCAGGGGGATCTCCACATGGGAGAGGACGCTGCGGTAGGTCTTGGGCAGTTCCTCCGGGTGGATCACGGTGAATTTTTTAGCAGTGAAATGGCCGGAGCCGGAGTCATCGTTGCGGGCGATCATAGTAGAGCCATCGTACGATGCTGCCTTGCCGACCAGAATGGTAGTGCAAGCCATAGGTATTCCCTCCATATTCTATAATGTGCCTCTATTGTAGAACTTTTGCAGCAGAATTGCAACCGGGAGGATTGGAAATCCTATTGTACCCCCTCAGGCTCACTACGTTCGCCAGCTCCCCCAAGGGGACGCCTTTGCACTATGCCGGAAACTTTCCCGCCACCGCCAAAAGCCGTCCCCTTGGGGAAGGTGGATTGCCGCGAAGCGGCAAGACGGAAGGGGTACATCGTTTTCTCAACAAAAAACCGCCGCGCTGCGTACCACGGCAAAGCGGCGGGAGATGGAATGCTTTTTTCAGGCTGTTACTGGGCTGCCCAGTAGAAGTCCTCGCCGGGCAGCGTGCCGCCCACGGCGGCGGGGTCGGCATCGCAGAGCACCTGCAGGTAACCGGAGACGTCTGCCTTCAGCTCCTCGCCGGTCAGGCAGACGATGTTGCAGTTGGGCAGCGCCTTTTTTGCGATGGCGGCTTTTGCCACCACGCCCTGCTCTTCGCACAGAGCGGCGGTGCCGTCCAGATCAGTGTTGGCGGCGTTCACGCTCTGGGCGTAGTCTGCCAAAAAGGCCGCTACCACGTCCGGGTGCTCCTCAGCGTAGGCCTTGCGCACCACGGTCACACCGGTGATCAGCTGGGTGTCTGCCACCTTGTCCCACTCGGCGGTCAGGTCAAGGGCTACCCGCAGGGTGTCGTCCTTCAGCCCGGCAGCGGTCACATAGGGCTGGGGCAGCACCGCAATGGCGTCCTGCGTGCTGGCCATCTGGGCGGTTACCTCGGTAGCCTCGCTGTAATACTGGATGTCCACATCCTTGTCCGGGTCAATGCCATTGGCAGTAAGCAGATAGCGCAGCACATACTCCGGGGTAGTGCCCTTGCCGGTGGACAGGATGGTGCGGCCCTTGAGGTCGGCCATGCTGTGGACGGTGTCTCCCTGCTCCACCACATACAAAACGCCCAAGGTATTCACTGCCACGGCCTGAATGCCGCCGTTCGTTTTCTGGTACAGGGTCGCAGCCAGATTGGCCGGAATAGCGGCCATGTCCAGCTCGCCCTTGATGAGCAGCGGCACGATCTCATCCGCAGCGCCGTAAAGCTGCAGATCGTAGTCCATGGCAGCAGTGCCGGCCTGCTCCATCGAGAGCAGGTTGACAAGACCCATGGTGGTGGGACCCTTCAGCCCGGCGATGCGCAGCGGCTCGGTGGCAGACAGCGGCGCTGCGGTCTCTTCCTCGGAAGCAGCCGCAGAAGAAGCGGCCTCGGACACCGCCGTGCTGGAAGCGGCAGAGCTTGCGCTGCCGCCGCAGGCTGCAAGGCTCAGTGCAAGACTGAACGCCAGCAGTAAGGACAGGATCTTTTTCATGATATACTCCTTTTCACACCCGGCACGCCCCGGTATGGGAAGCGGAAACCGGTCTTTTTTTGAAAAATTTTGCAAAATCATTTGCTTTGCGCGTTCCAGTTTACTATAATAGGGGTAAAAATACCGTTGCGTGTGCAACGCAATTGCAGGAGGCTGCGGAGAATACTATTTTCTCTGCGGAGTTGCGATGAATAATTATCTGCCGCTGTTACAAACCACCACGCTGTTCGCGGGTCTTTCCGCTGCGGAGCTCAGCATGCTGCTGTCCCGGCTGGGGGCCAGTGTGCGCAGCTACGGCAAGGGCGAAGCCCTTGTGCTGGCGGGGGAGCCCAGCCGCCGGGTAGGCATCGTGCTGTCCGGCGAACTGGAGGCCTACCGTCCGGCACCGGGCGGGGTGCGCATTCCCATTGCCCGGGTAGAGCCGGGCGGGGTGTTCGGGGACGTGCTGGGAGGCTCCAGCCTGTCCAGCCCGGTCACCGTGCTGGCTTCTGTCCCCTGCGAGGTGCTGCTGCTGCCCTACGAGCGGCTGCTGCTCTCGGACGGCAGCCCCGCCCACCAGCGGGTGGTGCAGAACCTTGTGCGCACCATCAGCGATAAGTATTTTTCCCTCTCCCGCCGCATCGACCTGCTGGTGATGAAGAGCCTGCGCGCCAAGGTGGCGGCGTATCTGCTCAGCGAAGCCGCCCGCGCCCACAGCCTGACCTTCAGCATCCCCTTCTCCCGCATCCAGCTGGCGGATTACCTCAACTGCGACCGCAGCGCCCTTTCCCGGGAGCTGAGCACCATGCAGAAGGAAGGGCTCATCGACACCTACCGCAGCAGCTTCAAGCTGCTGGAGCCGGATGCCTTGCAGCAGATGGTGCAGTGACTTTCTGCCAGCTATTTTATATTTAAGGAGCAATCAAGCAATGTCCAAGCCTGTTCTCTGGATCGTGATCCCCTGCTACAACGAGGAGCAGGTGCTGCCCATTACAGCACCCATGTTTCTGGAAAAGATCCACAGTCTGACCGCACAGGGGCTGGTCAGCGATAAAAGCCGGGTGCTCTTTGTCAACGATGGCTCCCGCGACAAAACGTGGGAGCTGATCCAAGGCTTTGCCGCACAGGACGAGCACTATATCGGCATTTCCCAGAGCCGCAACCGCGGCCACCAGAACGCCGTGCTGGCGGGGCTGATGGAGGCGCTGCACAGTGACAGCTGCGATATCACCATCTCCATCGACTGCGACGGTCAGGACGACATCAACGCCATGGACGAGATGGTGAAAAAGTATCTGGACGGTGCCGAGGTGGTGTACGGTGTGCGCAGCCGCCGGGACACCGACACCTTCTTCAAGCGGTTCACCGCCGAGGGCTTCTATCATGTGATGAACGCTCTGGGCGCGGATATCGTGTTCAACCACGCAGACTACCGCCTGATCAGCACCCGCGTGCTGGAAAGCTTTGCAGATTATAAGGAGGTCAACATCTTTTTGCGGGGCATGGTGCCGCTGGTGGGCTTTGCCCACGATGTGGTCACCTACGAGCGCCACGAGCGCCTGGCCGGTGAAAGCCACTATCCCCTGAGCAAGATGCTGGCGCTGGCCTTTGACGGCATTACCAGCCTTTCCAACAAGCCCATCCGCATCATCACCGGGGCGGGCATCGCGGTAAGCCTTGTCAGCTTTATCGGGGTCATCTGGGCCATCGTATGCGCCGCCATGGGCAGCAGTGTGGCAGGCTGGGCCTCCACCGTGTGCATCGTCTGCTTTATGGGCGGTGTTCAGCTGGTGTGTCTGGGCGTGATCGGCGAGTATATCGGTAAGATCTATATGGAAACGAAAGCCCGCCCGCGCTATATCATCTCGGAGCGCACATGGGCTCCCTACGAAAGGAAATATCACGGATGAGCAAGCAAAGCTGGAAGGGCAGCACCCTTCTGAACCCGGAGCCGCCGGTACTGGTATCCTGCGGCGGGCTGGATAAGTCCAACCTTATCACCATCGGCTGGACAGGCACCATCTGCACCCAGCCCAGCATGGTATCCATCAGCGTGCGGCCGGAGCGGTACAGCCATCAGCTGCTGTGCGAGCGCGGGCAGTTCGCCATCAACCTGCCCACCGAAAAGCTGGTGCGCGCCATTGACTGGTGCGGCGTGAAAAGCGGCCGCGAGGTGGACAAGTTTGCCGCCTGCGGCCTGCACGCCGCCCCCGGCAGCGTGCTGACCGACTGCCCAGTGCTGGAGGAAAGCCCGGTCAACTTGGAGTGCCGCATCACCCAGCGCATCCCGCTGGGCAGCCACGACCTGTTTTTGGCCGAGGTGGTGGCCTGCGATGTGGACGAGAGCCTGCTGGACGAAAAAGGCAAGCTGTGCTTGGACAGGGCAAACCTCATCGTGTACAGCCACGGGGAGTATCTGGCCCTTGGCAAAAAGCTGGGCACCTTCGGTTACAGCGTGCGCAAGAAAAAGCCCGCAAAGCGTAAAAAATAGTAAAGGCAACTCCGCAAAATAAGTACAGCAAGGCTGGGCATCTGTGAAAGATCAGGTGCTCAGCTTTTTCCATTTTCGCAGGCAGCGGTTTCGAATCTATCAATAAAAAATTCCTTTCTGCCAAATCTGCCCAGAGCAGCGCGGCAGGCACTTTCAATCGTCCGATTCCCATTGCATTCCGTCCGATTTTGTGCTATACTCCCTTCTGCTGTGCTTTTTGTGCAGTATCCTCAAAGAGCAACTTAGGATTTTAGGCTCCCCGGTGCCACTCGAGCGGTGCCGGGCAAAACCCACAGGAGCTGGCGGTTCCTGTGCGGTCAAAATCAAACCGCTGGAGTATTATCATGAATCAGAATTCTTCCGTCCGTAAGCTGGTGCACTGCGGTGTAGTGGCGGCCATCTATGTGGTGCTGTGTCTGGCATTGCAGCCCCTTTCCTATGGTGCTGTGCAGGTGCGTGTGGCCGAGGCTCTGTGCCTGCTGCCCGTGTTCGGTGCCGAGTACATCGTGGGTGTTGTGCTGGGCTGCTTCCTTGCAAACCTGCTGGGCTCCACCATCGTGGATGTGATCTTTGGCACACTGGCTACCCTGCTGGCCTGCCTTGTCACCTACAAGCTGCGCAATGTGCGCTTCAAGGGTCTGGCCATTGCCGCCAGCCTGCCGCCGGTGCTGTTCAACGCGGTGATCATTGGTATCGAGATCGCGGTGATGTTCCCGGACCCCACGTCCAGCGCCCCCATCTGGCTGGCCTGCATCACCAATGGCATCTCGGTGGGCATCGGCGAAGTTATCAGCTGCACCGTGCTGGGCGTTGTGCTGGTAAAGCTGATCGAGAGCAACGCCGCACTGCGCAAGGTGTTTGCGACGGAATAACACAAGGAGGTTTCCATGCAGCCAAACGGTATGATCTTCTGGGACTGGAACGGTACCCTGATGGACGATGTGGATTTTACCCACGAATGCCTGAACTGGATGCTGGAGACCCACGGCTACCCCCAGCGGTACGATCTGGCTGCCTACCGGGAGCTGTTCGGCTTTCCCATCGAGGACTACTACCGCTGTGCCGGGTTCGATTTTGCGCGGCACCCCTACCCGGAGCTTGCCGCCCGCTTTATGGAGCACTACAACGCCGGTGTGCCCGGCTGCGCTGTAACGGCGCATGCCGTTGACACCCTGCAAACGCTGGCCCGCATGGGCTGGCAGCAGGCTGTGCTTTCCGCCTCCCGCCGTGATTACCTGATCGAGCAGGTATCCGCCCGGGGTCTGCAAGGCTTTTTTACCGAGTTGCTCGGCCTTGCGGACATTTACGGCGTAAGCAAGGTACAGCTTGGCACCGACTATCTGCGCCGCACCGGCATCGACCCGGCTGCCTGCGTGATGGTCGGCGACACCGACCACGACGCCGCAGTGGCTGCGGCCATCGGTGCCGCCTGTGTGCTGTACACCGGCGGGCACCAGTCCCGCGCCCGGCTGGAAAAGGCCAGTCCCTACGTCATCGACGACCTTGCCCAGCTGCCCGCACTGCTGGAAACGATAAAATAACCGCAACGGTCGCTGCACAGCATTTTGTGCAGCGACCGTTTTTCATTTGTAAAGCGTTGTCAATTCCCGACCGTGAAAAAGTAGCTCAGAAACGCCCGCAGGCGTTTCTGAGCTACAAATTATAATAAATATGTTTCCGCTGAATATGGCCAAAGCGCACGCGGCGGCCATTCCAATGGTCCGGCCTTTAACTGCTGCAAATCCCCCGCAAGGATAAAAAAAGACCAGTACACAAACGTGTACTGGCTTTTTGGTCGGAGCAGCGGGATTTGAACCCACGGCCTCCTCGTCCCGAACGAGGCGCGCTACCAACTGCGCTATGCCCCGAAAATACCGCAGCCAGTTGAGACTGCGGTTTTCTGGTTGGGGATGAGAGAATCGAACTCCCACAAGTAGAGTCAGAGTCTACCGCACTACCACTATGCAAATCCCCAATATTCGGTTCTGTCAGCCGCGCCGTGCGTTGCTGACAAGGGATATTATACACGCCAGCGGGCTGCTTGTCAACCATTTTTTCAGTTTTTCTGCAAAAGTTTTCGCAGCGGCTTTCCAGTGCACACAGGCTTGTAAATTTTTGGTTTTTCTCTTGACAGCACTCCCCTTTCGGAATACTCTAATACTATAAAAAGGTAGGATCCCGGTCAGCCCGGCACCCTTTGCCGGACCGTTCGGCTTTGCCTGAATGATAATGAAAGAGGGTATTTGAATGAAAAAACGTGTTGGTATCCTGACTTCCGGCGGCGATTGCCCGGGCCTGAACGCCACCATCCGCGGCGTTGCAAAAGCCCTGTACGCCCGCATGGGGGACAATGTGGAGATCGTGGGCATTGCCAACGGTTACAGCGGCCTGATCAACGGCGACTACCGTGAGATGACCGAGGACGACTTCCGCGGCATCCTGACCTTAGGCGGCACCATTCTGGGCACCAAGCGCACCCCCTTCAAGATGATGCGTGTGGTGGAGGACGACAACATTGATAAGGTCGCCGCCATGAAAAAGACCTACAAGGCGGCGAAGCTGGACTGCCTGCTGTGTCTGGGCGGCAACGGCACCCACAAGACCGCCAACCTGCTTGCGCAGGAGGGGCTGAACATCATCGGCCTGCCCAAGACCATTGACAACGATATCTACGGTACCGATGTGACCTTCGGCTTCCATACCGCTGTGGATATCGCCACGGACGTCATCGACCGCATCCACACCACCGCAGGCAGTCACAGCCGCGTGATGTGTATCGAGATCATGGGCAACAAGGCCGGATGGCTTACCCTGTACTCCGGTATTGCCGGCGGTGCAGACATCATTCTGCTGCCCGAGCTGCCCTACGATATCGACCGCGTATGTGAGGCCGTGGAGCGCCGCGCCAAGAAGGGCTCCAACTTCTCCATCCTTGCCGTGGCTGAGGGTGCCATCAACACCGAGGAAGCCCGCATGAAGCGTAAGGACTGGATGGCCAAGCGTGCCGAAGCCGGTCTTGGCACCACCGCCACCAACCGCATTGCGCAGGCCGTGCAGAAAAAGACCGGCATGGAGACCCGCGTGTGCATCCCGGGTCACATGCAGCGCGGCGGCAGCCCCAGCGCCTACGACCGTGTGCTGGCCACCCAGTTTGGCAGCTATGCCGCACAGCTGGTGGAAGTGGAGCGCTATGGCGTGACCGTGGCCATGGTGAACCGCCGGGTGACTGAGAACCGTCTGGCAGACATTGCCGGTAAGACCCGCAATGTGCCCGAAAACTGCGAACTGCTGAACGTGGCCCGCCGCATGGGTGTCTGTCTGGGTTAAGCCCTGCCCGCAAGCGGAAACGCTGAGAAAAGCGAGACACCGGAGAGTCTGCTGGCTTTCCGGTGTCTTGTTTTATGCTCAGCGTAAAACAGCTTTTGCGGTGAATTTTGTTGTTGAAGCCGCGCTTTCTGTCTCAAGTGCGCAAAAAAGGTTGTCAAAACCGGAAAAACAGGGTATGATAGAAGCTGGATCGCAGGCTGTGATCCTTCAATATTGCTAAAGGAGTGTGCTTTGTTATGCGCGCCTATGAACGACTGCTTGATTACGTCAGGGTCTACACCACCTCGGACCCGGAGTCCGGCACCCATCCTTCCGCTGCGCGGGAGTTTGATCTGGCTCATAAGCTGGTGGAGGAGCTGAAGGCTCTGGGCGTGGAGGATGCCCGTGTGGACGAGCACTGCTACGTCTACGGTTCCCTGCCCGCCACCCCCGGCTGCGAGGAAAAGCCCGCGCTGGGTCTAATCGCCCACATGGACACTGCCCCGGATGCCAGCGGCGAGAACGTAAACCCCATCCTGCACGAGAACTATGACGGCGGCGATGTGGTGCTGCCCGCCACCGGCAAGGTGATGAAGGTCTCCGCCTTCCCCTTCCTTGCCTCCATGAAGGGTGAGACCCTCATCACCACCGACGGCACCACCCTGCTGGGTGCAGACGATAAAGCAGGTGTGGCTGAGATCATGACCGCTGTGGAGACTGTCATCCGCGAGGGCCGTCCCCACGGCAAGCTGTGCATCGGCTTTACCCCGGACGAGGAGATCGGCGAGGGTGCCGATCTGTTCGATATCCCCGGCTTTGGTGCAGACTTTGCCTACACGGTGGACGGCGGCGATGCCGGTGACATCGAATACGAGAACTTCAATGCCGCCGCTGCCACCGTGACCATCCACGGCTTCTCGGTGCACCCCGGCTCCGCCAAGGACACCATGATCAACGCTTCCAACGTTGCCATGGAGTTCCACGGTGCCCTGCCCGTGATGGCACGTCCTGAGACCACCGAGGGGCGTCAGGGCTTCTACCACCTGTGCCAGATGTACGGCGATGTCACCACCGCAAAGCTGGGCTACATCCTGCGCGACCACGACGCTGCCAAGCTGCAGTTCAAGAAGGACAATATGCAGGACATTGCCGATTACCTGAACGGCAAGTACGGCGCAGGCACCGTAGAAGTGGAGATCAAGGACAGCTACCGCAATATGCTGGAAAAGATCAAGCCCCACTTCCACCTCATCGAGACTGCCCGCAAAGCTGTGCGCATGGCTGGTCTGGAGCCGGTGGAGGTGCCCGTGCGCGGCGGCACCGATGGCGCCACCCTGAGCTGGAATGGTCTGCCCTGCCCCAATCTGGGCACCGGCGGCTTCAACTTCCACGGCGTGTGCGAGTGCACTACCGTGGAGCGGATGGACCGCTGCACCGAGATCGTGCTGAACATCATCTCCCTGTACGCAGAGTAATTCGCCTTTTTCCGTGAAAAAGCTTTCTGCGTGAAAATGGTCTGTCCCTACAACATAAAAGCGGCGGCTGCACTGTGTTTTGTGCAGCCGCCGCTTTTTCCTTTAACCTACGTTGATATGCCCCACCGGCATGATCTTGCGCTTATTGTCGTCCGGTTTGGCGGTCAGGCTCATGGCAAAGGCCACCGGACCCACACGGCCCATGAACATGACCAGCATATACAGGATCTTTGCCCCGTTGTTCAGCTGGCTGGTCACGCCTACGGAAAGGCCCACCGTGCCAAAGGCCGAGCAGGACTCGAAGATGGCGTCCACCACCGACACGGCGTCCGAGGTGTTGTAGTACACCACGATGGCCGAGCCGATGGCTGCCGCCGCGCCCAGCACGATGATGGTCAGGGCGCGGTAGACCGTCTTGGATTCGATATGGTGGTCGGCGATCACACAGTCATCGCGCCCCTGCGCCACGCTGCGAATGGTCAGGATGATGACCGCGAAGGTGGTCACCTTCACGCCGCCGCCGGTAGAGCCGGGCGCTGCGCCGATGAATTGCAGCACGCTCATGAGCAGCTTGCTCAGGGTGCCGCAGGAAGCCAAGTCCACGGTGTTCATGCCGGCGGTTCGGGTGGATACCGACTGGAACAGTGAAGCCATCACCTTGCCGGACACCGACAGCCCACCCATCGTGGCGGGGTTGTTCCACTCCATCAGTCCCAGACCCAGCGCGCCGCCCAGCCACAAGATCACCGAGAAGGACAGCACCACCTTGGCGTGCAGGGACAGGCGGCGTTTTTTGTACCACTGGCACAGCTCCACCCAGACCATAAAGCCCAGACCGCCGGAGATGATCATGAACATGATCACCGCCTGTACATAGTAGTTGTTGACATAGGGCACCAGCGAGGAGTACGCCCCGAACCGTCCGAACAGGTCGAAGCCTGCATTGCAGAAGGCTGAAATGGCGGTGAACACGCTGATCCAGACGCCCTCCAGCCCGAACTGCGGCACAAAGGCAAACAGCAGCAGTAAAACGCCGATGCCTTCAAACATCGCTGCCAGCCCCACCACGATCTTCAGCACGCTTTTGGCCTGATCGTAGCCGTCTGCCGAGACGCTCTCGCCCAGCAGGCGCAGATCCCGGAAGCCCATGCGCCGGCGCATGGCCAGCGCAAAAAAGCTGGTAAGGGTAACAAGGCCAAGGCCGCCCACCTGAATGAGCAGCAGCACCACCGCCTGCCCGAACCATGTGAACTGTGTCCATGTATCCCGTACCACCAGTCCGGTCACGCAGGTGGCGCTGGTGGCTGTGAACATGGCGTTGAGCACATCCAGCCGTCCGTTCCTGCTGGCAATGGGCAGGGTGAGCAGCAGTGTACCAAGCGCGATCACAATGATAAAACTGACGCAGATGATCTGGGTCGGGGTGCTCAGTCCCAGCTTTCTCCACCGGAGCGACCTCTGGTGCCGCAGCTTTTTGCGGATATTTTTCATTTTTTCCATAGCATCCTCCCTGCGCAGCACACGGCCGCCTTGCATTCTCTTATAGCATACACCATTTTGCCCACAGGTTCAACTTGATTTTACAGCCCGGTTGCGGTATTATAATATGGTACTGTATTTTGGGGGCTTTCCTGCACCCTAAGAATGCAGACCCGTGTCTCCGTAGCTCAGCTGGATAGAGCGTCCGCCTCCTAAGCGGAAGGCCGTGTGTTCGAATCACATCGGGGACGCCAGTTTAAAAAATGCGAAGGTCATTTTTCCATGGGAAAGACGATCTTCGCATTTTTTATTTTGAACCTATCACCAAAATTAGCCAGCTAATGCCATTAGCAGAATTTTCGGTTCCAGCTAATAAAATCAGGCTTCCAGCTAATGAAGCCCCACAAAGCACCTTTGGGACTCTGTTTCCGGCTCTCTGCTAAAATTGGTAGCCACTTCTCTGTAAATCCATGGTCACAGAGCAGTATGCACATATCTTGGATGATGATCGGCGTCTGAATGCACAGCGTTTTGATGATTTCTTCTACCAGCACCAAGGAGCCGAACCCGAAATGCCCCATCAAACAGCGCAGCCCATCCCTGAAAACAGTGCGGTCGATGCCGACGCGGCAGCAGCACTTACCAAATTGCTGGCTACCCCCTCTATGGCCGAACTCATAAAAAGCCTTGCAAAGAACTTATAAGCCCTTATACATAAGCAGCGGCAGCTTTCCGATTCGGAAAACTGCCGCTGTATGTTTTTAAGAATATCTTGGCTGAATTAAGATCAGGCGGGTTTCTTTGTATCCAGTGCCTTTACTTCTTCAACAGGAAGCTGAACCGACCGAGCAATTTCTTCATAGGTCATTTTTCCAACTTCTAGCAAAGATTTTGCAATTTCAATCGACTGCTCATGCTTTGTTTCTTCTCTCACTTCTTCAAATGCTCTGCACATCGTTGCCACTCCCTTCGTATCTTCTTTGAAATAACGCACCCGCTGTGCCAGAACAGGATAGTTCATGTCATCCGGGTTCGTACAGGTAAAGTCGTGCATCAGCTTTCCCAATGCGGTGTCGTCTTTGATCTGAGAGTTCACATAAATAATATGTGCTTCATCTCCGAAGGATTTTCCCATTTCCTCAATAATGCGGTTGATATGGTAAATAGGAAGTCCGCCCCGAAGTACATCGTTCTCTGTGATAAAGATTACATAGGTTTCGTTCAGTGCGTCATACGCATCGCCCTTTCGGGTGAGATTGGCATCCAGCAGACTGCTGTTATATCTTGCCCTCTTTGCGATGGCTCCGCTGTCACTGCGCTGCACCTCGACATTGTAGGCACGGTTTTCATGATCCACTGCCAGAATGTCAAGCCGCACGGAACGCCCCTGTATATTGTTCAAGTCATGCTGCCCATGGACTTCTTTGACCTTCAAATCGTCCCGATTCAGGATGATCCGGAGCAGGAATTCCGCACACGGCTTATCTTCAAAGACCTTGCTCATAAAGTTATCATCCATGAGCCGAAAATCACGGATACGCCGCAGATCTTCCTCATGCTTACGCTCAAAATCAAGGTCTTTTTGCGTTTCGACTTCTGCCATCGATTCACCTGCTTTCTGTTCCTTGTCTAAGGTAAGAATACCATAAAACCGTTCTTTTTACAAGATGAAGTACTTCCCACCACATAGGTCAGAATCCTTTCATATCGTGTTCTGGCCATGTTCCTATTCCAACTGCGATTTCGACATGGTATCATAAATCCAGAAACAGGCTTCAGCTGCTTTTTGCAACTGGTGTTCTTCTGGTGCCTATGAACAGCCACGCGCCTTCCAGCTAATGAAAGGTGAGCGTTGTACAATAGAGCGGTCACTTTTCATTAGCTCAGCTAATTTCCAGCTAATAAGCATCTGTTTACACAGATTAAAAAAGGTTCGATTCTATTTACATACGTTGACATCGCAACAAAAAATTCGTTGATATAGAGTAGAATATATTACCCTATTTTGCAATAGGTTTACAGATGCACGGGCTACTCCTAAGCGGAAGGCCGTGTGTTCGAATCACATCGGGGACGCCAGTTTAAAAAATGCGAAGGTCATTTTTCCATGGGAAAGACGATCTTCGCATTTTTTATTTTGAGGCGAACATGTATTTTTTCATCGCCTGCTGCCCACCACGGGCACTTTTTTCAGAACTTCAACCTTTCCTGCAAAAAGCGGCACAGCAGCTCCGCACAGGCATTATGCTGCTTTTTAGGGCGGAGAAATCCGGCACAAATAGGCGGCAGACCGTCTAACACCACATCCCGGACATTGGACATCTGGTTGCTGGAAGATTTCTCGAAACGGTTCAGAGAAACACAATTCTGCTCCTGTGTGCGGTAAAGTACTTGATAAAATTGCTCGACCAGCTCCAGCTGCGGGTGCGCGCCGCTTTCCTGCAGCGCCCGCCACAGCGGCGCAAGGGCATCCGGGGCAAAGCCAGGCACCAGCAGGGTCTGCCCATCCAGCTCTGCCGGAGAAACATGCGTCCGCTCCCAGAGTGCGTTGCTGCGGGAGACCATAACGGCGGTGGTATGCTGAGATAAAGCGGTACGCGCAAGCCCGGCAGCACAGCCGCCTAAATCCATCACCAGCCCGGCATCCAGCGCACCGTTTTGCAGCTGCGCCGGGACTTCATCGTTGGTCAGGGAAACAAGCTCCAGCGGGATGCCGGGGTACTGCTGCCGGAACGCTTCCAAAACCTCTCCCAGATTGGGCAGATAGTCCGGCACCAGAGCTACGCTGATGCCCAGCCGTAGCGGAGCAGACCGGATGTCCTGATAGGCTTGCTCACACAGGGCATCGAACTGCTGCACCACCGGCGCAGCCTGTGCCCGGAACCGCTCGCCTTTTTCAGTAAGAGCCAGATGATTGCGGGTGTTGACGAACAGCTTGCCGCAAAGTTCTTCCTCCAGTGCGGCAATGCTCAGCCGCAAAGCCTGCCGGGACAGGTACATCCGCCCGGCGGTGTGGGTGTAATTCAAATCTTCGCACAGCGCCAGAAAATAGCGCAGCTGCTGGATGGTCATGGTGTGCTCCTTTTTGCAAAACGCAAGTTTTACTTGATACTTATAGGGATATTATAACTCCTTTTTCTTTTCCTGTAAATGTGATAATTTTAACAAGAACGACATGGAAGATTTGTCGATACGAAGGATAAAGCAAGAAAAGGAAGGAATTATTATGGAAAAGATCTCCCGCAAAGGATTTCTGAAGATCGCAGCCGCTGCTGCCATGAGCGGCGTGACCGCTGCCGGTCTGGCTGCCTGCAATGCAGCCAGCAGCGCCTCCGGCGCTTCCAGCGCAGCCGGCATCTACACTCCCGGCACCTACACCGCTACTGCC
Organism: uncultured Faecalibacterium sp.; assembly: GCA_934512105.1. GTDB lineage: Bacteria > Bacillota > Clostridia > Oscillospirales > Ruminococcaceae > Faecalibacterium. Next base: position 37,843 of record CAKSWQ010000010.1, read on the forward strand.
AAGGGCATGAGCGAGATCACCGCCACCGTCACCTTTGACGCCAACACCATCACCAAGGTGGAGCTGGATCTCTCCGGCGAGACCGAGAGCATCGGCGGTGCTGCCAAGGACAAGCTGATCGAGCAGATCATGAACGCCCAGACCAGTCAGATCGACGGCGTGACCGGTGCCACCGTCACCAGCAAGGCCGTGCAGAACGCTGTGGCAGACTGCATCCAGCAGGCCAGCGGTGGTGCCATTAACCCTGCACAGCAGTCCACCGAGGAGGCTTCCTCCTCCGCCGACTGGCTGGGTGAGGCACCGGAGATCGCCGAGAGCGATATTAAGCAGACTGTGGACTGCGATGTTCTGGTGGTGGGTGCCGGTTCTTCCGGTACCTTTGCGGCTGCTGCTGCCGCCGAGGCTGGTGCCAAGACCATCCTCATCGAGAAGTTTGGTCACGATATGGCCAGCGGCATCCGGGATACGCTGGCAGCCTGCGGCTCCAAGCAGCAGCAGGAGGACGGCGATGACGTGAGCAAGAAGGACGCCGTGCGCTACCTGTGCAACTGGAGTCAGGGCTACACCCGCCGCAGTCTGGCACAGGTCTGGGCTGATAAGAGCGGCGAGACCATGGACTGGTTCACGGATGTTCTAGCCGAAAGCGGCATCGACTTCCGCCACGAGATCGACGAAAAGCACGAGGGCGACAATTACGAGGTTCTGGATGTGGGCCACAGCACCCAGTATGGCGAGGAATACAGCGAGCAGCTGACCATGGATGCCGTGCTCAAGCACGCCGAGGCCGATGGTCTGGAGGTGCAGTACGAGATCACCATGGTCAAGCTGGAAAAGGACGGCGACCGTGTGACCGGCCTCATCGCCAAGAATGCCAGCGATGAGTATGTGCGCTACAACGCCTCCAAGGGCGTCATCCTTGCCTGCGGCGGCTACAGCGGAAACGACGCCATGATGAACGCCTTGCAGCCCCAGAGCGTGGAGCAGACCTGCATCAACTACTCCAAGCCCGGCGCAAAGGGTGACGGAATCAAGGCGTGCCTGTGGGCTGGTGCCATCATGGATACCACCCACACCTCCATGATCTTCGACCGCGGTGCCATCAAGCCGGACCAGACCGGCGAGTACGGCAAGGCCAGCGATGGTGCGCTGTTCTGGATGGGCAGCCAGCCGTTCCTGAAGGTGAACCTGAACGGTGAGCGTTTCATGAACGAGTATATGCCCTACGATCTGGTGCTGCACGCTGCCGCCAGCCAGCCCTACCACACCTACTGCACCGTGTGGGACAGCAAGTATGCCGAGGACTGCGAAAAGTTTGCTACCCACGGCTGCAGCCGTCTGTACCCCCATGTCAACGGTACAAACCCGGTGTTCCCCATGGGCTATGTGCAGGCTATGAACGCCGACCTGCAGGATCAGGGCTACATTGTGGAGGCCGACACCATCGAGGAGCTGGCCGACAAGCTGGGTCTGCCGAAGGAGACCTTTACCGCTACGGTGGACCATTACAATGAGCTGGCCGCCAAGGGCGAGGATGAGGACTTCGGCAAGGAGAGCTACCGCCTCTCCACCCTGAGCGAGGCACCCTTCTACGGTGTCCGTCAGGCCGGTGGCTACCTGATCTGCACAATGGACGGCATCCAGATCGATGACAATATGCACGCCATCAATCATGACTTCAAGGCCATTCCCGGTCTGTATGTCATCGGTGACATGAGCGGCAACTACTTCTCTGGCAGCTATCCCTGCCTGATGGCAGGTGCCGCCGCAGGCCGCAGCGCCACCTTTGGCCGCCTTGCCGGTCAGAACGCTGCCGCAGGTATCTGATTAAAACGTTTTCCTTCTCTTCCCTTCTATATATCTGCACCAGAAAAGCCGCTCCGGGTCTAGCCGGGGCGGCTTTTCTGATGGCATTGAAAAAAGAACCGTATTCTCAGGCGTGAAAAAACGCTCACTGCCCTTCTTTTCCGTTCGGGTGCTCGTCCTTTTCTAAAACAAGATCCATGAGGTATTCAAAGGTGATGAGGACGCGCGCATAGAAATAGTTGGCGGTAAGGTTGCGGTCGTCCAACATCTTGTCGTCCAGCAGCACAAAGGCGGGGTCTGCACAGCGGGCGATGGGAGAATTGTCGGCACCCACAAAGGCAATGATGCTCCGGTGCTGTGCAAAGGAGTCCTGCACCGGCTTCAGGATGGTATCGGTCTTTCCGCTTTTGCTGATGGCAATGACCAGCCCGGCGTTCAATGCGCCGCTTTCGTAGACTTCGTAGCTGTTGGAGCCGATGGCGCAGTAGCCCAGAACCAGCAGCTTCCGTACCAGAAATTCCTGCAAAGGGGCACAGAAGCCGGTGCCGGTCACAAGGATGGGCTTTTGCCGGTTTTCGTGGAGCAGCTCCACAAAGCGGTGCATCTTTTCCTCGGGGATGTCCCCAATAAAGGCGGTGATGTCGGAGGCATGGTTTTTGTTGTCGATCTCGTTCTGGATCAGAAAACCGATGCGATAGATCATATCGGTGTAGCCGGTATAACCCATCTTTTTGCTCAGCCGGATCACCGCAGCCGGGGAGGTGTAGTTTTGTGCTGCAAACTCCCGCACGCTGCACTGACCGCCGTTTTTGGCAGTTTCCAGCACCGCCTGCAAAAGCTGCTGCTCGTTGGCATTCAGATGGTACTGATCTGCCAGTTTGTAAAGGTCACGTTTCATATTTTGCTCCAATTTCCGAATCAAAGAATGCCTTTCTTTTTCGAAGTATACGCTGAATCGCATGTTTTGTCAATATACATTTCGATGTATCCAACATAAAAGTGAAACATGTTTCGGCTTTTGAGAACAAGTTCAAAAACAGTCCAAATCGGTAGATTTTTTTGTGCAGAGTGATATAATCAAGCCATCGAAACGGAAAGGTGCACCCCCGAAACGAAGAGAATTTGAAAAGAGAGATCATGGAACGTTAGGAGAACACCAATGAAACAAAAAGTTATGGATGCTATGCAGAGCTTCTCCAAAGCTCTGATGGGCCCCGTTCTGTTCCTGCCCATTGCGGGTATGCTGCAGGCGATTTCTTCGGTGATGAGCAACACAGCACTGGTGACAGAGGGCGGTGTTGTCTGGACCCTCGGCAAATTCATCAATGGCGGCGTTGGCGCAGTCATTGGCAATCTGGGAATCCTGTTCTGCGTGGGCATTGCAATGAGCCTTGCCAAAAAGCGCAAGGCAGACGCGGCATTTCTGGCACTGGTCAGCTATCTGGTCTGGCTGGCAGCAAATGCCCGCTGGCTGGATGTGGCAGGGTTGACCATCGCCGGTGATACGGCAGGCGCTTTGTACGGCACCGGTCAGACCATCTGCCTCGGCTACCACGTTACCGACATGGGCGTATTTCTGGGCATGATCCTTGGCGTGGTGGTGGCACTGGTCCACAACCGCTTCATCGACACCGAGTTTGAAGGTGCCATGGCGATGTACGGCAACAGCAAGTTCGTCTTTGTGGTGCTGCTGCCCATCGTTCTGGTCATGGCAGTGGTTGCCAGCTACGTCTGGCCTGTGGCTGCGGCGGGCATCAACGCCCTGACCGGTGTCATGGCAAGTGCAGGCGCATTCGGCGTGTTCCTGTACGGCTTCCTGAACCGCGTGCTGATCCCCACGGGTCTGCATCATCTGGTCTGGTCGCCCTTCCTCTACTCTGCACTGGGCGACAGCATGATCATCGGCGGCGAGCAGATCGTCGGCGCAAAGCCTGTGTTCCTTGCCCTGCTCAGTGACCCCAGCGTTGCAATGATGCGGGATTCCGCACGTTTTCTGACCTACGGTCTGATGAAGACCTTCGGCGTGATCGGCGTGGCAATGGCCTTTATCTCCACTGCAAAGAAGGAGAAGAAGGCTGCCACCAAGGCACAGATCATCCCGGCAACCCTTACCGCCTGTCTGGTAGGCGTGACCGAGCCGCTGGAGTTCACCTTCCTGTTTGCAGCCCCTGCGCTGTGGCTGGTGTACTCGGTTCTGGACGGTCTGTTCCAGATGATCGTTTACCTTGTGGGTATCCGGGTCTGCGCCACCAACGGCATCATCGATTTTCTGGTGCTGAACCTGCCCGCAGGCATCGGCCGCACCCACTGGCCGCTGTATGTGGTGGTGGGTCTGGTGGAGATCGTGGTGATGTACCTCGTTTTCCGCTTCCTCATCGTGAAGATGAACCTCAAGACCCCCGGCCGTGAGGACGGCGAGGAAGTTACCGACCTTGCCGCAAACGCTGCTGCCGTCAAGCAGCAGATCCGCAGCGGCGCAGCCGAAAAGACTGCCGCCAACGCAGACGATGCACAGACCGCAGCCCGGATCGTGGAAGGACTGGGCGGTGCAGAGAACATCCTGAACACCGACAACTGCATGACCCGTCTGCGGGTGCAGGTCAAGGATGCCGCTCTGGTCAAGGACAAGGAGTGGTTCAAGCCCACCGGCTCCGCAGGTCTTGTGGTAAAGGGCAACAACATCCAGATCATTTATGGCCCCAAAGTGGGAAAGATGCGTGCCATCGTGGACAGCCACCTTGGCCGCGCAGAATAAGATATCCGCTTTTATTCATCATACAAAAACATTATAACAGGAGGTTTCCCTTATGAAAACGTTCAAACTGGTCATCGCCGGCGGCGGCAGCACTTACACCCCCGGCATCGTCAAGAGCCTGCTGGTGCAGAAGGATCGCTTTAAGCTGAATGAGCTGGTGCTCTACGATAACAACGCAGAGCGTCAGGAGGCTGTGGGTGTCATCGTCCGCCATGTGGTGGAGATGTTCGACCCGGAGCTGAAGCTGACCCTGACCACCGACCCGGAAGTTGCCATGACCGATGCCGACTTCATCTTTGCACAGATGCGTGTCGGCCTGTACGCCATGCGTGAGCAGGACGAGAAGATCCCGCTGAAGTACGGCGTTGTTGGTCAGGAGACCTGCGGCCCCGGCGGTCTGGCTTACGGCCTGCGCACCATCTACCCCATGGTGGAGCTGATCGATTACTGCGAAAAGTACGCAAAGCCCACCTACTGGATCGTCAACTACTCCAACCCCGCTGCCATCGTGGCAAAGGCGACCTTCCGTCTGCGCCCGAAGGCTCGTATCCTGAACATCTGCGATATGCCTGTCGCCATCGAGCGCAACATGGCCGAGATCTTGGAGTGCGACCGTCATGATCTGGAAGTGGACTACTTTGGCCTGAACCACTTCGGCTGGTTCACCAAGGTGCGTCTGAACGGCGAGGATGTGACTGAGAAACTCAAGAGCTATGTGGCAGAGCACGGCTATATGCCCCAGAACGCCAAGAGTGACGTGCTGCACAGCGATCCGTCCTGGCTGCACACCTATGCAAACGCCAAGAACATCTGCTCTGCCTTCCACGATTATCTGCCCAACACCTATATGCAGTACTACCTGCTGGGCGATGAAGTTGTAAAGAGCAGCGACCCCAACCACACCCGTGCCAACGAGGTCATGGAAGGCCGCGAGAAGCGCATCTTTGATGCTGTGGCAGATTATCGTGCCGGTAAGGACGTGGATCTGACCAAGTTCTTCGGCGGTGTGCACGGCGAGTTCATCGTGGACGTTGCCATGAGCCTTGCCTTCGACCTGCGCAAGCGTTATCTGGTCATGGTGGAAAACAACGGTGCTGTGGAGAACCTGCCCTCCGACGCCATGGTGGAGGTCCCCGCTTACATCACCGACCGCGGCCCGGAACCCGTGCGTGTGGGCGAGATCCCGACTTTCTATAAGGGTCTGATCGAGCAGCAGGAGGCTGTGGAGAAGCTGATCGTGGATGCCGCTGTGGAACACTCCTACGAGAAGGCACTGATGGCCTTTACCCTGTCCAAGACCGTGCCCAGCCTGCTGGTCGCCAAGAAGATCCTGGACGATATGATCGTTGCCAACAAGGCTTACTGGCCGGAACTGCACTGATCAGTACCTCGTCAGCGGCAGATACCGGACAACTGAGCCCATAAAACATTGAACGCCTCCCCGGCATTCCTTCCAAAAAGGATGCCGGGGAGGCGTTTTTGTTAAAATATGTCACTCACACCAGCCTTGCCCCGGCGTGGGGCAGGCTTTCTGCGCCAAGGCTTTGCAGCTTTTGGGGCAGGGCGGCAAGGTCGCCGCCGGTATAGTACCAGCCCGCCGCCAGTGCTGCCAGTACCAGCAGCAAAAGCACCGCCAGCACCCTGCCCAGTCTGCGGCGCTTCGGGCGCGGCGGCGCGGGCATTGCAGCCGTGAGGGCGGCAGGGGTCAGGGCTGCATCCGGTATCGGTTTGCCGTAGGGCTGCCAGCTTGTGCCCCCTGCCTGCGGCAGACCGCAGGCGGCGCGGCGCAGCATATCCAGCAGCCATAGCCCGGAGTTCTCGTCCGGCGATACGCACCGCAGCCAGCAGCCTTTTTTACCACCCACCAGCAGCAGGCGGCTTTGGGGCAGTTCCACACAGCCCACTGCCAGCGCGGCACCGGTCAGCCGCCGCATGGCCTGCACCCGCGCCAGTGTGCGGGCAGGCTCTGCCTGCGGTGCCTTGCGCAGTTTCCGGCTGAGCCGGGCGGTAAGCGCCGCATCGGCGTAGCTCATAGCGCCAAAATCGAACACTTTTTCCGTGCCGGGAAGGTTTTCCAGCCTGGTCTCCAGCAGCGCCCCGGCGGCGGCATCGCTGCACACCAGCAGCTTGCGGTGCTGTTCCAGCGCCTGCACTGCGGCAGCGGCAAGGGTCTGCTCCCCTTCCCCGTACAGCGCCGGGGCAAGGCTTGTCCGCAGCAGCTGTACTGCCCGGCGCAGCTGCTGCGGGGTGCTGCTTTGCAGCGCCACCAGCGTTTCCGCACCCCGGGTGCGGCAGTGTACCGTGCCCTGCCAAGTGTCCGGCAGGGTTTCCACAGCCTTTTGCACGGTCTGCTCCGGCACACCGAACAGCCGCAGCACGCAGCCTGCCGGGCGGTTTTCTTCCTTTGACATGACGCATCCCCCCTGCGGCCGCAGGGGCCGCTTCTTACTCTGCCCGCAGGGTCTCGTCCAAGGCGGTCAGGGCGGCGGGGTCATGCTGTGCGCTCCCGGTCAGCACCTGCGTACCGGCAGGGGTCTTGCCCTGTGCCAGACGCAGCGCCAGTTCCAGCGCAGTCTGTGCGGCGCGGGCGCGGATGAGCGCACGGTCCGGTCGGGAGACGAACAGCTTTTTTACATACACTTTGTCTCCCCGGGCAGCGCCCAGATACACCGTGCCCACAGGCCGGACGGCATCGCCGCCGCCGGGGCCTGCCAGACCGGTAACGCTGACCGCGATATCCGCACCGGCGGCTTTTGCCGCGCCCAGCGCCATCTGCGCCGCCACGGGAGCCGACACCACATTATATTGCGCAATGACCGCCGGGTCTACCCCGACAAGCTTCGCCTTGGCCTGCTCCCAGTAGGTCACAAAGCCGTAGCCGAACACCTCGCTTGCGCCGGACACACTGGTCAGGCGCTGGGCGATCATGCCGCCGGTGCAGCTTTCGGCGGTGGCAATGGTCAGGCCGTTGGCCTGCAGCGTGTGCACCACCGTCTCTTCCAACCCGGCGACATCCTCATCATACACCGCATCGCCCAGCAGATCATAGAACTTTTTGGCGTAGGCGCGGCACATGGTCTGTGCCTCGGCGTCGTCCTGCGCCCGGGCGGTGATGCGGATCTCGCACTCGCCGGTCTTGCAGTAGATGGCAGCGGTGGGGTTCGGGTTTTCCAGCAGCGGGCGCACCCGGTATTCCAGATTGCTCTCGCCGCCCAGCACTCGCAGCGTCAAGCTGTGCAGAGCGCAGCTCTGCCGCGCCAGCAGCAGCGGGCGCACGCTTTCCTCCCACATGGCCTTCATCTCGTGAGGCACGCCGGGCATCAGCACGGCACAGTGTCCGTCCTGCTCGAACCATGCGCCCGGCGCGGTACCGTGGCGGTTGACCACCTTATGCCCGTGCACCGGCACCATGGCCTGCTTGCGGTTGTTGGGGGTGGTCTCGCGCCCGGTGCGGGTAAAGAAGTCCACGATCTTCTGCCACTCGTCAGGGTCAAAGGTAAGGGTGTCGCCAAAACAGGCGGCCACCGTCTCCTTGGTCAGGTCGTCCGCCGTGGGGCCCAGCCCGCCGGTGAACACCAGCAGGTCGCACCGCTGCTTTGCCTCGTTGACAAAATCTGCCAGACGGCCATGGTTATCGCCGATGGTGCTCTGCCGCCGGACGGTGATGCCCAGCGCAGCCAGCTCCCGGCTGAGGTACTGGGCATTGGTGTTAAGAATGTTGCCGAGCAGCAACTCGGTACCCACACTGATGATCTCTGCTGTCATGGACAAATCAACCCTCGAATTCTACCTGATCGGTGATGCGCACCCGGATGCGCTCGGTCTGCTCTGCGGCTTCGGCCTCCAGCGCGGCAAGGCCGGGCATGGCGGCTTCAGCGGCAAGGATCTCCTCCAGTTCGGGGCGGATCTTCGGGTGCGGCGGGGTGAAGATGGTGCAGCAGTCCTCGTAGGGCAGGATGCTGGTCTCAAAGGTATTGATATGGCGGGAGGTCTCGATGATCTCGGTCTTATCCATACCGATGAGCGGGCGCAGGATGGGAAGGTCCTGTGCGGCATCGGTGCACTGCAAAGCCTTGACGGTCTGGCTTGCCACCTGTGCCAGACTTTCGCCGGTGACCAGCGCTTCGCACCCCTGCTTTTTAGCGATCACGTTTGCGATGCGCATCATGCTGCGGCGCATCAGCACCGTGAACAGCACATCCGGGGCGTTATCCCGGATGTATTCCTGGGGTTTGGTGTAGGGCACCACGAACAGGTTGGCACTGCCGGTATACACGGTGATAAGCTGTGCCAGAGCCTTTACCTTCAGTTTTGCGCGCTCAGAAGTATACGGAGGGGACGCAAAATGGATGTGATCCAGGGCCAGACCGCGCTTTGCCATGCGATAGGCCGCCACCGGGCTGTCGATACCGCCGGAGAGCATATTCAGGGCACGGCCGCTGGTACCCACGGGCAGACCGCCCTCGCCCGGTACTTTCGGGCCGTGAATATACGCACCGTAATCTCGGATCTCCACGATCACCTTGAACTGCGGGTTGCGCACATCCACCTTCAGGTAGTTGTGCTTGCCCAGCAGGTAAGCGCCCAGCTCCCGCATCAGCTCCGGGCTGGTCATGGGGTAGGTCTTATCGGCGCGGCGGGCTTCCACCTTGAAGGTGCGGATGCCGTGCAGCTCACTGCCCAGATAGTCCTCAGCGGTCTGGCAGATGGTATCAAAATCCTTTTCGCACACCACGGCGCGGCTGAGCGCGGCAAGGCCGAACACCTTGCTGACCCGCTCAAAGGCGAGGTCCATATCCACGTCCTCTTCCTCGGGCTCCATATAGAAGGTGGACTGGGTGCAGTACACCTTGAACCTGCCCACCGTCTTGAGACGGTAGCGCAGGATCTTCATCATGGCTGCTTCAAACTGGTTGCGATTGAGGCCTTTCAGGGACATCTCGCCCTGATAGCCCATAATAATTTCCTTCATAAATGTTGCATCTCCTGATGTAGGATTTATAATGGCCTCCGCTTTCGCTCTGGCCATATTCAGCGGAAAAATTGTTTTACTCTTTCACAAATCGGGGTCGTGCAGGTAAGCTGCATCTCCCCATAGAACAGCTGACAGCTTTCTCTTCGGACACGAATCGGGCCATTCCATCGCCCGCCCTATTGCCCTGCAGGCAACAGGGTCCCACCCCAGCGGACGGTCCTCAGAGAAACTGTCAGCCGTTCTGCGGCTTCCGTTTTTACTTTCTGATCTTCTGCAAATGCTTCATGCCGTCCTCGAAGCGGTTGAGGAAGGCATCCACATCCTCCGGGGTGTTGTCGGCGCAGAAGGACACCCGGATGGCGGTATCAATGGCAAGCGGGTCACGCCCCATGGCTGCCAGCGTGTGGCTGGGCTGACCGCGGCCGCAGGCACTGGCCGAGGAGACGTAGATCTGCTCTTCCGCCAGAAAAGCCAGCATGGTCTCGCTCTTGATGCACATCTCGCTGAAGTTCAGCACTTCGGGCACAGCGTTCTCCGGGCTGTTGATGACCACCTCCGGGAAGGCCTTTAACCCCTCCCGCAGCTGCCGGTTCAGCGCCCGCATAGCGGTGTCGCGGCTCTTCATGGTCTTTGCCAGACGGGTGGCCGCTGCGGCCAGACCCATGGCGTAGGGCAGGTTTTCGGTGCCGGGGCGCATCTGCCGCTCCTGCTCGCCGCCCAGATAGGGCGGCTGGAAAGCCTGCACCAGCCGGTCAGAAAGGTAGAGCGCGCCAATGCCCTTGGGGGCGTGGATCTTGTGGCCGCTCACCGAGAGCGTGTCGATGTTGTCCAGTTTGATGGACACACGCATCCACGCCTGCACTGCATCCACATGGACGATGGTGCGGCTGTTGCGGCGCTTTACTTCGGCGGCAAGGCGCTCCACATCGTTGCGGGTGCCGATCTCGTTGTTTACCATCATGCAGGCCACAAGGATGGTGTTTTTGTCCACCCGCTCCAGCATGGCGGCAATATCCAGCGTGCCGTCTGCCCGGGGGGCTACCACGGTAACATCGTAGCCCTGCTTTGCCAGCCGCTCCAGCGGGCGCTGCACACTGGGGTGCTCGAAGCCGGACACCACGATGCCCTTGCCGAAGGTGCGGGTCTGCACCGCACCCAGCAGCGCCAGATTGTTGCTCTCGCTGCCGCAGGAGGTGAAATACAGCTCCCGGCTTTTGCAGCCCAGCGTGCGCGCCACGGCGGCGCGGGCGGCGTTCAAAGCCTCCTCACTGCGCGCGCCCGGGCCGTACAGGCTGGAGGGATTTGCCCAGTGCTCCCGCATGGCCTTGTCGATGACGTCCGCCACCTCGGGCGCTACGATGGTGGTGGCCGCGTTGTCCAGATAATGTAACTGAGGGTTTTGCAGCATAAACGGATTTCCTGCTTTCTGTCGTTGTTTTCATAATAACCCAGAATAAGTATAGCACAAACCCTTGGATAACGCAAAAAATTTTATGCATTTATGGGTGATTTTTGTAACTGTACCTCCTTGACAAACACCCCGGTGGTGTGCTATCTTTACAGCATAGACCGCATCCCTGCTGACGGAACCTTGTGGAGCACCACAGTGCAGGGGTGCATGGGATGTCAATGCCGACCGTCTGGGCAGCCTTGCGCAATTGCTGCGCAAAGCTGTCCTTTTTTGCTATCAAGGAGGATGTCTGTATGAAGACCGATATCGAGATCGCGCAGGAAGCCAGAATGAAGCCCATCACCCAGATCGCAGCCCAGCTGGGTCTGGAGGAGGAAAGTGTGATTCCCTATGGCCGCTACAAGGCCAAGATCGACCACCGGCTGATCCACAACGCCAAAAAGCAGGGCAAGCTGATCCTTGTCACTGCCATCAGCCCCACCCCTGCCGGTGAGGGCAAGACCACCACCAGCGTAGGTCTGGCCGATGCCATGAACGCACTGGGCAAAAAGACCATGCTCTGCCTGCGCGAGCCCAGCCTTGGCCCCGTGTTCGGCGTAAAGGGCGGCGCTGCCGGCGGCGGCTACGCACAGGTGGTGCCCATGGAGGACATCAACCTGCACTTTACCGGCGACCTGCACGCCATTGGCACCGCCAACAACCTGCTGGCTGCCATGATCGACAACAGCATCCAGCAGGGCAACCCGCTGAACATCGACCCCCGCCGCATCACTTGGAAGCGCTGTATGGATATGAACGACCGGCAGCTGCGGTTCATCGTGGACGGTCTGGGCGGCAAGGTGAACGGCACCCCCCGCGAGGACGGCTTTGACATCACGGTCGCCAGCGAGGTCATGGCGATCTTCTGCCTTGCCACCAGCATCTCCGATTTGAAGGAGCGGCTGTCCCGCATCGTATGCGCCTACACCTATGATGGCAAGCCGGTGACCGCCGGTGAGATCGGCGCAGCCGGTGCCATGACCGCCCTGCTGAAGGACGCACTGGACCCGAACCTTGTGCAGACGCTGGAAAACAACCCTGCCATCATCCACGGCGGTCCCTTTGCCAACATTGCCCACGGCTGCAACAGCGTGCTGGCCACCAAGCTCAGCCTCTCGCTGGCAGACTACACCATTACCGAGGCAGGCTTCGGTGCCGATCTGGGTGCGGAGAAGTTCCTGGATATCAAGTGCCGCTACGCCGGTATCGCCCCCTCTGCCTGTGTGCTGGTGGCTACCGTGCGCGCCCTCAAGAGCCACGGCGGCGTAGCCAAGGCAGACCTGAACCAGCCCAACCTCGAGGCCGTCAAGGCCGGTGCCTCCAACCTGATCCGCCACATCGACAACCTGAAGAACGGCTTCGGTCTGCCGGTGGTGGTGGCCATCAACGCCTTCCCCACCGACACCGCCGAGGAGCAGGCCTATGTGGAGCAGGTCTGCGCCGAGCAGGGCGTGCCCTGCGTGCTGAGCGAGGTGTTCGCCAAGGGCGGCGAGGGCGGCAAGGCACTGGCTGAGAAGGTGCTGGAGATCCTGGAGGATCGTCCCATCCAGTACACCTACCCGCTGGAGATGCCCCTGAAGGACAAGATCAATGCCATTGCCACCAAGATTTACCGCGCCGACGGCGTGAATTACAGCGCCGCCGCCAGCAAGACGCTGGCTGAGCTGACCGAGATGGGCTACGGCAACCTGCCCGTCTGCATCGCAAAGACCCAGTACAGCTTCAGCGACAACGCCAAGCTGACCGGTGCGCCCACCGGCTTCACCATGGAGGTGCGCGAAGTGCGTCTGGCCGCCGGTGCAGGCTTTGTGGTGGTGATCTGCGGCAGCATCATGACCATGCCCGGCCTGCCCAAAAAGCCCGCCGCCGTGAACATTGATGTGGACGCCGATGGCAAGATCACCGGCCTGTTCTGATAAAAAAGCTTGATAAAGTACAAAAGGCGCTGTCCGCAAGGACAGCGCCTTTTGTACTTTCACTCCATGGTGTGGCTGCAAAGGTAGTCCACCCATGCGGCGTAGCCCTCCGGTTTGATGTGGTAGCCGTCCGGCTGGGCGTAGCTTTCGATCAGGTCGCCGTTTTCGTCTGCCAGTACCTCCCACAGGTTGAGGAAATAGCAATCCTTTTCCAGTGCAATGGCGGCAAGTTCGTTGTTGATGCGGCACAGGCGGTCACGGTTCAGTCCCGCGTGATTGGCCTGTGCGCTCACTTCTGGCCGCACCGGCGTGATGGACTGCACATAAATTTTTGCATCCGGCAGCGCCTGACTGATCATATCCAGCATCAAACGGTAGTAGGTCAGAAAACTGGTGTAGTCGGTGTCCCGTCCCAGCACGTTGCTGCCCAGCAGTACATAAACGGCCTTGGGCTGCTGGGCGGTCAAGGCGTCCAGCGGGATCTCTGTCACGCCGTCCACCCGCTTGCAGCTGGTGCCGTTGACAAAGGCGTTGGGGCCTACCCCCTTATAGGCGCAAAACTGCGCCCCGGGCAGGCCGGTATCGTAGATCTGTAACCCCTGCGTCAGGCTGTCGCCCACAAAGCTGGCCTGCGCAAACCAGCTTTTTTCCACCGCGGCACTGGCCGGCAGTGCCGCCATGCGGAAGTCCAGCGCCGTTTCCGTACTGTCCTCCAGCGTCTGCACCCGCAGCTGTCGCGCCAGCGGGTAGCTGACCGTATTCCATGTGTTATCTGTAGTCACCTGCCGCAAGATGGTGTTCTGGCTCAGGGCGATATCCACACGCTCCCGGTGCAGCACCTTCCACAGGATGCCGATGGCGCTCAGCAGAGCCAGAAGCGCCAGAAGCGCAACGATGATAAACACCCTGCGCCAGCGCCGGTGCAGGATGCGCCGCCGGTATTCCTGATAATCTGCCATTGTCGTTCCCTCACTTCCGGCCCGGAGTACGGGCTGTTCTATTTATAGTATAGCATAACTGCACCCAACAGCAAGCCCCATTTGCCAAAAATGTGCTGCCGGTTTTGCACGGTGCGGGGCAGTTTTGGTGCAAAACTGACAGAGCACTGCCGCAAACGCTTGCATCCCATAGGCAGAATGTGATATACTAAGATGAATCAAACGACAGGGAGGCTTTCACGATGGCATATACACCGAAACTGACTTATAAAGGCAAGCCCCTCGTCCGCAAGGACAACGAGCTGTATTACGGCAGCATGACCGATCCCTATGTGCTGTATCTGCAGATCCTGACCACCACCCCGGTGGGCGGACAGCAGGTAGCCGACAAGGTGCACCTGATGCTGCTTTCTACCGATACCACCAAGGCACCGCAGGAGCGCGTAGCGCGTCAGACCACCAAGCACGGCCTGTATAATGCGCTGGACATTGGCGGCATCTGGCTGCAGAAGGCCAACGAGACCCGCTGAACCAAGTTAAAATGAACAATGCCGGACAGTCTGTGGACTGCCCGGCATTGCGCTTTTACAGGGACGATTTGGAATGGCCTCCGCGTGCGCTTTGGCCATATTCATAAGAATTTCATTGAAGATTCGGGATACAGAAACGCCTGCGGGCGTTTCTGTATCCCATTTTCACAAGAGAAAGAGAGAAGTATTTACTCCTCGGTCACCTCAAAGTCCAGCGGCTCGCCGCAGTTGGGGCACTTGGGTGCGCCGTCCAGCAGCTCGTCCTCTTCAAATACGGCGGTGCTGCCGCAGGCGGGGCAGGTCACCTCGTACTGCACAGGGGCGTCCTTGGCTTCGTCCTCCTCGCCTTCCAGCGCGACCTCAAAGGTCACACCGCAGTGGGCGCAGTTGGCTTCGCCTGCATCCAGATCATCCTCGCTGACGTAGACGGTCTCGCCGCAGGCGGGGCAGGCCACCTCGTAGAAGGGCTCGCTGGCGATGTCGTCATCTCCCGCATCCTCATCCTCGTCGGCTGCGTCGTCGTCCTCGGCATCCTCGTCCTCGTACAGGTCGGCTTCCAGATCCTCCAGCTCCTCGCTCAGATCGTTGATCTGGTCATAGGCGTGGGTCAGATCCTCGTCCATGGCAGCAATGGCATCGGCCATCTCGCCCAGCAGAGCGGCCATGGCCTTGATGATCTTGCCCTCTTTGGTGCTCTCATCCACGCCCAGACCGTCCACTAAGCCCTGCAGGTAGGCTGCTTTCTTGTTCAGTTCCATCTGAAATGCCCTCCTTGTTTGTAATACAAAACCGGGCAAACGGTTGCCCGCTGCCCGGTATGCGACAAATGATCAGACGCGCTCCATATACTCGCCGGTGCGGGTATCGATGCGGATGTGATCGCCCTCGTTGATGAACAGGGGCACACGAATCTCGGCGCCAGTCTCAACGGTAGCGGGCTTCAGGGTGTTGGTAGCAGTGTTGCCCTTGACACCCGGCTCGGTCTGGGTGACTTCCAGCTCGATGAAGTTGGGGATCTCAACGCTGAACACCTTGCCCTTGTAGCTCAGCAGCTTGCACAGCTCGTTCTCCTTGCAGAACTTGAAGTTATCGGGCACATCGGCTGCGTTGACGGGGATGTCATCGTAGGTCTCGTTGTCCATGAAGTGGTACAGGTCGCCATCCTCGTAGCTGTAGGTCACGTCCTTACGCTCGATGAAAGCCTGCGGGAACTTTGCGGTGGGGTTGTAGCTGGTCTCGACCACAGAGCCGGTGATGACGTTCTTGGTCTTGGTACGGACAAAGGCAGCGCCCTTGCCGGGCTTGACGTGCTGGAACTCAACGACCTGAAGAACCTGGCCGTCCTGCTCAAAGGTCACGCCATTGCGAAACTCGCCTGCAGAAATCATAGGAATTCCTCCATAAATTTAATCTCAGATGCTTAACGCATATCTCTATTTATTTTACCCAATCTGCCCCTGTTTGGCAAGGGGTTTGGGCAAAAAAGACGATAAAAACACAAAATCTTTTACACATTCCGCGCTGCGCGGTACATTTGCTGCATCGTCTGCGCGTCCTCGGCCTGTGTGCCCGCGCTCTCGCAGATGACCACCGGGGTCAGCTGCCGCTGTGCCAGCAGCTCCATCAGGGGCTGGGGCTCCGGGCCGAACCGGGTATCGGCAAAGGTCCAGTGGCGCTTTTCACCGCCCGCCGAATACTCAATGCGGGAGAAGTGCACATGGAACTGCCGGGCGCGGTCATCGCCCAGCACCTCGGCCATGCGGTCCAGAATGGCGGCATAGTCTGCCTTGGTCTGGATGCCGCCCAGCGTGCGGGCGTTCAGGTGGCCGAAGTCGATGCAGGGGGTAATGCGGCTGTCCACGCCGCACAGCGCCAGCACCTCGTCCAGCGTGCCCAGCTGCCCCACCTTGCCCATGGTCTCCGGGCACAGGGTCATATCCCCAAAGCCCGCCTCGTCCAGCGCAGCCACGGCGCGGCGCATGGTATCCAGCGCCTTTTCCAGCGCGGCCTCCCGGCTCTGCTTGCCGCAGCTGCCGGAGTGGAAGATGATGCGCCTGCCGCCCAGCGCCCGGCACACCGCCGCACTTTGCAGCAGGTACTGGATGCTGTTCAGCCGCTTGTCCTCTTCCAGACTGGACATACTGATATAATAAGGTGCGTGGACGCTGAACAGGATATCCCGCTCCGCGGCAAGGGCAGCCATGCGGGCGGCCTTATCCAGCCCCAGACGCACCCCGCGCCCGCACTGGTACTCAAAGGCGTTCAGCCCCATTTTGGCGGTGTACTCCGGCACATCCAGACTGCTTTTGTAGCCTTGGGCGGCAAAGCTGTCGCTGGTGCCTGCGGTGCCGAACCGGATGTTCCAAGCTTCACTCACAGGGTCTTGCCTCCCCGGTCGTAGTACTTCTGCCAGTGCTTCTTTTCCCACTTGCGTTTCAGGATGACCTGTGCGCCCAAGTCCGGCCCGCGGGGGATGACCATCAACCCGGGAATGCCGTACAGCGCCGCCACCATGCGGTCGGCGTAAAGCTGGTCGCCCACCATGGCCATCTGGCGGTGCTTCACGCCCATGCGGTGCTGCGCCACCATCAGTGCAAAGGGCAGGGGCTTGGCGGCGCGGTACAGGTATGCAAGGCCCAGCTTTTCCGCAAAGGGGCGCACCCGCTTTTCTGCACCGTTGGAAACGATGGTCAGCTTTACCCCGGCCTTGCGCATGGCGGCAAGCCACCCGGCGACCTCCTCCGGCAGCTCCTGACTGCGGTCTGCAGTCAGGGTGTTGTCGATATCCAGCACCAGAGCCGTGATGCCCTTAGCTGCAAGCCATTCCGGCGTGATATGGGTAACGTCCTTAAAAACATATTCGGGGGTAATGAGCATGATAAAAACCCTCTCAGTCTCGCATTCGCTCGACAGCTCCCCCGACAGGGGGAGCTTTTTACGGCTTTTGCAAGGTATATTCTTCTCCGAAAAGATAAAGCCTTTCCTCTTCAGCACAGAAAGCTCGCCCTTCGGGAGAGCTGGCAAACCCGCAGGGTTTGACTGAGAGGGTTACAAATGAAAATAGGGGAACCTGTATAACAGGCTCCCCTACATCGGCGTTAGCAACGCGTTTAAAATCTAAAGCAACGTGCGATTCCAAGCAAGTGATTACTTGAACTTGCGCTTGCGGGCTGCTTCGGACTTCTTCTTGCGCTTAACAGACGGCTTCTCGTAAGCCTCGCGCTTACGAACCTCTGCGAGCACACCGCTGCGAGCAGTGCTGCGCTTGAAGCGACGCAGTGCGCTTTCCAGCGACTCGCCCTCTTTAACACGAATTTCCGACATCTTATTCCCTCCCTTGGACCGTGAGGCAGGAATTTCGTTGTTACATGGTAACTAACAGTAGACAGTATAGCGCATTTTATCCGGTTCGTCAACCTTTTTTTGAAAGTTTTTGCTCAAAACTTTTGAAAGATTTTTGAACAGACGCTGCCGGGTGTTTCCTGCGCCAGGTCCGCCTCTGCGGGTGATGATATGTTCACGCTTATTCAGCGGAGCAGCAGTTCTCAGCCCTTGGCAGCCAGATTGACCAGACGGCCCTTGACGTAGATCTCCTTGACCAGCTGCTTGCCCTTCAGCGCGGCAGCCACAGCGGGGTCTGCCTTGGCGGCGGCAATGGCGTCCTCGGCGGTGATGTCTGCGGGCACCTTCAGACGTGCCTTCACCTTGCCGTTCACCTGCACGGCGATCTCCACAGCAGCCTCCACGCACTTGGCTTCCTCGTAGGCAGGCCACGGATAGTAGGCCAGCTGCTCGTCGTGGCTGTGACCCAGCTTCTCCCACAGCTCCTCGGTCATGTGGGGAGCAAAGGGGTTCAGCAGCTGCACCAGCGTCTCAAACTCGGCCTTGGTGGCGCCGCCGTTGTCGTACATGGCGTTGACCAGCGTCATCAGCTGGGCAATAGCGGTGTTCATCTTCAGGCCCTCGATATCTGCGCTGACCTTCTTGATGGTCTGGTGCATCAGGGTCTCCATGGCGGGACGGTAGCCCTCGCCCTCCACCAGCTTGTCGCTCAGTGCCCACACGCGGTCAAGGAAGCGGTTGCAGCCCGCAATGGCAGAGGTCTGCCACGGTGCAGCCTGCTCAAAGTCGCCCATGAACATCTCGTACAGACGCATGGTGTCGGCACCGTACTGGTCCACCACCTCGTCGGGGTTGATGACGTTGCCAAGGCTCTTGGACATCTTCACGATGGGATGGCGTGCCATCTCGCCGTACTTCTCTTCCAGTGCCTTCTCGGCGGCCTTCTGGCTGCCGTACTCCTTGAGCAGCTTCTCCTGCTCCTCTGCGGGCAAGTTGACGAAGCTGTGGGGGTTCAGGCCAAGGATCATGCCGTGGGCGGTACGCTTCTGGTAGGGCTCTGCCGAGGGCACCACACCGATATCGTACAGGAACTTATGCCAGAAGCGGCTGTACAGCAGATGCAGGGTGGTGTGCTCCATGCCGCCGTTGTACCAGTCCACAGGAGACCAGTATTCCAGTGCTTCCTTGGAGGCCAGAGCATCCTTGCAGTGGGGATCCATGTAGCGCAGGAAGTACCAAGAGGAGCCTGCCCACTGGGGCATGGTGTCGGTCTCGCGGGTAGCGGGGCCGCCGCAGCAGGGGCAGGTGGTCTTGACCCAGTCCTTGTGGCGTGCCAGCGGGGACTCGCCGTCCGGGCCCGGCTCAAAGTCGGTGATGTCCGGCAGGGTCAGCGGCAGGCTGCTCTCGGGCAGGGGCTGCCAGCCGCACTTGTCGCAGTGCACCATGGGGATGGGCTCGCCCCAGTAACGCTGACGGCTGAACACCCAGTCGCGCAGCTTGTAGTTGACCTTGTCGCGGCCCTTGCCGTTCTCCTCCAGCCAGGTGATCATCTTCTTTTTGGCATCGACCACGGACAGGCCGTTCAGGAAGCCGGAGTTGACCAGCGTACCGGTGGCAACATCGGTAAAGGCAGCCTCGTCCAGATTGGACGGGGTGTTGCCCTTGACCACCTCGATGATGGGCAGGCCGAACTTCTTGGCAAACTCCCAGTCGCGGGTATCGTGGGCGGGCACGGCCATGATGGCACCGGTGCCGTAGGTGGACAGAACGTAGTCGGAGATGAAGATGGGGATCTCGGTCTCGTTGACCGGGTTGATACCCATCACGCCGTCCAGCTGCACGCCGGTCTTTTCCTTGTTCAGCTCGCTGCGTTCAAAGTCGCTCTTGCGGGCAGCCTCGGCCTGATAAGCCTTGACTGCATCGGCATTCTTGATGATGCCCTTTTCCAGCCATGCCTTGAGCAGCGCGTGCTCCGGGGAAATGACCATGTAGGTGGCACCGAACAGGGTATCGCAGCGGGTGGTGTACACGGTCAGGGTGTCCCCGGCGGTGGTGCCGAAGTTCACCTCGGCGCCGTGGCTGCGGCCGATCCAGTTCTTCTGCTGGGTGGCCACGCGCTCGATATAATCCAGACCGTCCAGGCCGTCGATCAGCTTATCGGCATAAGCAGTGATCTTGAGCATCCACTGGCTCTTGACGCGGTGCACGACCTCGCTGCCGCAACGCTCGCACACGCCGTTGACAACTTCCTCGTTGGCCAGCACGCACTTGCAGCCGGTGCACCAGTTGACGTTCATTTCCTTCTTGTAGGCCAGACCGTGCTTGTACAGCTGCAAAAAGATCCACTGGGTCCACTTGTAGTACTCGGGGTCGGTGGTGTTGATCTCACGATCCCAGTCAAAGGAGAAGCCCAGCGCCTTGAGCTGGCTGCGGAAATGATCCACGTTGCTCTTGGTGACGATGGCGGGGTGGATGTGGTTCTTCATGGCGAAGTTCTCGGTGGGCAGACCGAAGGCATCCCAGCCCATGGGGTACAGCACATTGTAGCCGTTTTTACGGCGCTTGCGGCTTACCACGTCCAGCGCGGTGTAGCTGCGGGGATGGCCGACGTGCAGACCTGCACCCGAGGGATACGGGAACTCCACAAGGGCATAGAACTTGGGTTTTTTGTGGTCGATCTCGACATGGAAGGTCTTTTCGTCCTCCCACACCTTCTGCCACTTGGCTTCAACAGCCTTGTAATCATACTTCATGTTTGTAATCAGCTCCAGACTTTAACCAAAATACCGTTGCTTGGGGGCGTATGCTTTTAAGGTGCTTCCGGTATAAACCCTCTCCGTCAAGGCATTCGCCCTGCCAACTCCCCCGAGGGGGGAGCTTTTCTGCTAACTTTCCCTATTGCGCCGCAATAACGGAGCGGGTTCTGCCAAAAGCAAACCTGTTTGCCTTAATTATTCAATGCTGCTATCCGGGGTCAGGTACTCCGAGATGTCCACCGGCTCGCCGTCTGCCCACAGGTGCTCCAGATCATAGTAGGCGCGGCTGTTGGGCACAAAGACGTGCACGATGACGTTGGAGTAATCCAGCAGCACCCAGTTCTTGGTGTCGTGACCCTCGGTGCTGTAAGGTTCCAGACCCTTCTGCGAAAGCTCGTACTCCACCTCGTCGGCCAGAGAGGCCACCTGCGTGGTGGAGGTACCGGAGGCGATGACGAAATAATCGGTCAGGACGGTCAGGCTTTCCACCTTGAGCACCCGCACATCCTGTGCCTTCTTCTTGTCCAGGATCTTAGCGATCTCAATGGCAAGCGCCTTGCTGTCGTTGAAATTATCCATGTGTTTCTCCCTTCTGTCGGAACATCCCCGCACACGGTGTGCAGGGCCTTGTTTTCTGTTGTTACTGTCCGGTGCCCGCTGCCTGACCATCGGTGGTCACAGCGCCGGAAAGGTCGGTATCGCCGCTGAGGATGGCGTCGTCGGATTCCTTATCGATGCGTCCCATATACTGCACGTTGGCATCGGTGGATGCGCTGCCATGGGGCCACTGGTCGGTGACCATGTGCAGGTCGCTCACCTCCACCGGGCCGGTGTAGGTGCAGAAATACTGGTTGAGCAGGTTTGCGATGGAGCCTGCATCCGGCACCACGCAGGAATAACCGGCAAAGGTATCGGTCTTGCCCACGTTGGGCACACCCATGAACACCGGCGTCTGCGCCAGAATGATATTGGAGCTGTCGATTTTAAGGAAGGACGCCAGCAGCTTTGCGATGGTGGTGATATCCATATCCGTGTGGATATAGTCCTTGAATATCAGCGGCAG
>CAKSWQ010000011.1 GCA_934512105.1 uncultured Faecalibacterium sp.
AGGGCGGCGTTTTCCGGGCCCACATAGCGCCAGTGCCACGGCTCGTAGGTGATGCCGGTCACGCTTTCGGCCTCCTTTGTGTAGCGCAGGATAAAGCCGTACTGCTCCGCGTTCTCGCACAGCCAGCGGAAAGCGGCGGTGTCGGCAAAGCCGATGTCAAGGACGGTATGCTCCGGGCTGTTCAGGTCGGCGGCAAGGCCGCAGTTGTGCTCCGAGCAGCCCGGCGGGTTCACGATGGCAGCGGCCTTTTCCCGGGCGGCGGCTTCGCTCAGGCCCTGATCGCGGTAGTACTGGATCTTGTTGTCGTACAGCTTTTTCTGGTAGCTGACGCTGCGGTAGCCGCTCTGCATCCGCACGTCTACGCCGTCCCGGGCGGCAGCGGCCTGCATGGCAAGAAAGGCCTCGGCGGCTTCGGTCTGCAAAGTCTTGTTGATGGCGGTGTCCGAGCCGCATTCCATGGTCTCGATGGGGTAGTCCTCCGGCATCTTGTGGCTGCGGTTGACAAGGATCATGCGGGGGTCGTCCAGCAGCGCCTGCGCCTGTGCGGCGGTAAGGACGCTCTGCTGTGCGCTGTTCTCGGCGGGCAGCTCCGGCAGCTGCGGCACGGCAGCTTTGCGGGCGCAGGCGTAGGCGGTGCCGCCCGCCGCAAAGCAGAGCAGCGCCGTCAGGCAGAGCAGACGCCGGGCATGACGGTTGCGGCGATGTTTGGAAGAACGCATGAACCATACCTTCTTTCACAAAAAAGGATAAGTGCCCGCCGCCCCGGGCAGACTATCCGCAAAAGGGGGCGCGGGAAAATGAAGATGACAGCGCAGGAATACGCACGCCGGGTGCAGAAGGCGGGGCCGCACTCGCCGCTTTTGGCAGACTGCCTTTGGGCGTTCTGCGTGGGCGGCGGCATCTGCCTGCTGGGCGAAGGGCTGCGGCAGCTGTTTCTGCGGCAGGGCGCGGACGCCGAGGCGGCGGGCACCCTGACCAGCTGCACTTTGATCTTACTCTCGGCGGTGCTGACCACGCTGGGCTGGTACCAGAAGCTGGCGGCAAAGGCCGGGGCGGGGTCGCTGGTGCCCATCACCGGCTTTGCCAACGCGGTGGTCAGTGCGGCCATCGAGTTCAAGGCCGAGGGACGGGTACCGGGCACGGGAGCCAAGATGTTCCTCATTGCCGGGCCGGTCATCGTGTACGGCACGCTGGCGGCGGTGGTATACGGCGCGGTGCTGTGGCTGCTGGGGGCCTCTGCTTTATAATACGAAACAGCCCCGCCGGATATTGCAGTGCCACAGCACCAGTATAGCACGTCCCGGGGAATTTTTTGCAGAGAAAAGGAGAAATTTTTATGACAGAGCGCCGGGGCGATACCTTGTTGTTCCGCATCCCGCCGGTCATCGCCGCACAGGCGGCGGTGGGCGGCAAAAAAGAGAGCGAGGGCCCGCTGGCAGCAGGCTTTGACGAATTGACCACCGACAACCGGCTGGGACAGCGCGGCTGGGAAGCCGCCGAAAAGCAGTTGCAGCTGCGGGCAGCGCGGCTCTGCCTGCAAAAGGCTGACCTGCCCGCCGAGCGGGTAGACCTTGCGCTGGCTGGGGACTTACAGGCGCAGTGCACCGCCTCCGGCTACGCGCTGCGGGAGCTGGGCGTGCCCTTTGCAGGGCTGTTCGGGGCGTGCAGCACCATGGCCGAGGCGCTGGCGCTGGGCGCGGCGCTGTGCAGCGGCGGGGCGGCGCAGAACCTGCTGGCCATGACTTCCAGCCATTTCTGTGCGGCAGAGCGGCAGTTCCGCACTCCGCTGAGCTACGGCGCGGTGCGCACCCCCACCGCCCAGTGGACAGCCACCGCCGCCGGGTGCTGTCTGCTGCGCCCGGCAGGGCAGGGGGTGGGTATTGCCGCTGCCACCCTTGGCCGGGTGCAGGACTATAACATCAGGGATATCAACAACATGGGCGCAGCCATGGCACCGGCCGCCGCCGCCACCCTGCTGCATTATCTTGCCGATACCCACGCAGAGCTGCGGGATTTTGACTGCATCTACACCGGCGACCTTGGGCTGGTGGGCAGTCAGATGCTGCGGGAGCTGCTGGCAGCAGAGGGGCTGCTGCTGAAAAACCACGCGGACTGCGGCTGTCTGCTCTATGATGCCGGGGAGCAGCGGGTAAAAAGCGGCGGCTCGGGTGCGGGCTGCTGCGCCGCCGTGCTCTGTGCGCATATCCTGCCAAAGCTGCTGCGCCGCGGCAGCCGCCGGGTGTTGTTTCTTGCCACCGGGGCGCTGATGAGCCAGACCACCTTTTTGCAGAAGGAGAGCATCCCGGCGGTGGCGCATTTGGTGGAATTGACCGCACCGGAAAAGGAGGGCTGAAATGAACTATCTGTGGGCATTTTTAATAGGCGGCGCCATCTGCGCGGTGGGGCAGCTGTTCATCGACCTGACAAAGCTGACCCCGGCCCGCATCCTGACCGGTTATGTGGTGGCGGGGGTGGTGCTTTCAGCCGTGGGGCTGTATGCACCGCTGGCAGAGCTGGCGGGTGCGGGGGCGAGCGTGCCCCTGCTGGGCTTCGGGCATCTGCTGGCAAAGGGGGTGCGCACCGCCGTAGCGGAAAAGGGAGCCATCGGCATTTTGACCGGCGGACTGACCGCTGCCTCTGCGGGCATCACCGCAAGCCTTGTCTGCGGCGTGGTGTGCAGCCTTGTGGGTAAGAGCCACGACCAGAACTAAGCGGTTTTGTCTGCGCTGCTTCGCTATATTTTGCGCCCGGCGGCTGGTAAACTGGGGGCAAAACGGAGGTGAGGCGCATGAAACACAGCGGACAGACCGTGCTGTGGGAGCTGTGGGCGGCGCTGTGCCTGTGCACGGCGCTGGTGCTGCCGCCGGGCAGTCCGTGGCTGCACGAACCGGCGCTTTTGTACCCGGGGCTTTCGCTGGCGGCGGTCGTGCCCGCCGCGTGGGCGGTGTGGTGGGTGGCGGCGCCGCAGCAGCCCCTGCCGCCGGAGCAGCTGCTGGAACCAGTGCAGCGGCAGAGCCTTGCCGCGCTGTGCGGGACATGACCCCCGAAAAAACAAAAACCCCTGTACCGGGTACCCGGTACAGAGGTTTTGTTCGTCAATCAAACTGCGCAATCAAGCGTTCTTGTTAGCACGCTTTGCCATACGGCTGATCTTGCGGCTGGCGGTGTTCTTCTTGATGACACCCTTAGCGCGAGCCTTGTCGATCGCGGAAACAGCAGCCAGGACGGTTGCGTCCTTGTCAGCGGCATTCGCATCGATGGCAGCGTCTGCCTTCTTGACGACTGTTTTCAGGTTGGTCTTAATGGCCTTGTTGTGAGCCTGCTCTGCAGCAGCCTGCACGACGCGGTCCTTCTGAGATTTGATGTTAGGCATTCGTTCCACCTCCTTGGCTACCTATAACAGCGCACCCTATGATACCATATTTCGCGTACCAGCGCAAGCGTTTTTTTGATTTTTGTTTGGAAAAGTTTTATTTTTCCCATACTTTCCGGCAAGAAGGCGGGCTTTTGCCCCCAAAAGGAACGGAGAGTGTGGAAAATGCGTACTACGGATATGGCCGACGAGCTGTTTTCAGCAGCAGCGCAGCCGATGCCCGCAGGGGTGCGGCTGGCTACCGCCCGCCACGGCGGGGTGACGGTGACAAGGGTGGAAGTTGCCCGCGAGGGGCTCAGCCGCCCCCGGGGCAGGTATGTCACGCTGGAAATGCCCAGCGTCAGCGTGCTGGACGAGCGGGACGCCGCCGTCATCGAAGTATGCGCCCGGGAACTGCGCGCCCTGCTGCCGCCGGAAGGGCCGGTGCTGGTGCTGGGGGTGGGCAACCGCCGCATCACCGCCGATGCCCTTGGCCCGCGCACGGTGCAGCGCATCCTTGTCACCATGGGCGCGGGCGCTGCCCCGCCGGTGCGGGGCTTGCGCCCGGTAGCAGCCGTTGCACCCGGGGTGGCGGCAGCCACAGGGCTTTCGCTTCAGCAGCTGGCGGCGGCGCTGGTGGGGCAGCTGCGCCCGGCGGCGGTGGTCTGTGTGGACAGTCTCTGCTCCGCCGAGGGGCAGCGGCTGGGGCGCACGGTGCAGTTTTCGGACTCAGGGCTTTACCCGGCGCAGGCCGACCACACCCGCCACCTGACCCGGGACACTTTGGGCGTGCCGGTGGTGGCGGCGGGCATTCCCACCCTGATGCAGGCGCAGGAAGGGGCAGACCTTGTGGTCACGCCCCGGGCGCTGGACAGCGTGATCGCCCACGGTGCGGCGCTGCTGGCGGGCAGCGTCAACCGCGCCTTGCAGCCCCGCCTTACCGTGCAGCAGCTCTGCTGGCTGACGGGGTAGATGATTTAGAATGTGCTCCGCGTTGCGCTAATACCCCCTCAGTCTGCTCACTACGTTCGCAGCCAGCTCCCCCAAGGGGACGCCTTTGGGCAGTACCGGAAACCTTGCCGCTACCTCTGAAGCCGTCCCCTTGGGGAAGGTGGCTTGACGCGAAGCGGCAAGACGGAAGGGGTATCCCGCATATTTGAAATCGTCCCACTGGCCGGAAAGGAGGTCTTGCCATGCGCAGCAGAGAGCCTTGGCGTCTGCCTGCGGGGCAGAGCAGGGCGGTGCCCTTTTTGCAGGCTGCGGTGCTGTTTGCGGCGCTGTGCATCTTTGCCCGCAGCGCCGCGCTGGTGTTGGCGGCCTTTCTGGCAGCGCCGGTGCCCGCCGCGCAGACTTTGCTGCATCTGGGGCAGCAGGCGGTTGAGAGCCGGGCAGCGGCTGCGCCTGCGGAAAGCGTACCGGAGGCCGCATCCGCGCTGTCTCCGGCGCAGGAGACGGCTGCCCCGGTGCAGGCCGGGGTGGAACAGTATCTTGTGGCCTTGCAGCCGGACGAAGCCCGCCCTGCCGATGCCGGTACGGTGACAGAGCAGCAGTTCGGGCACGGCAGCGGCGAAAAGTACATTCCCTGCGGCGCAGGCAGCATCAAGAATAACACCCGGCAGACGGCGGCAGACATCGCCGCCGAGGCGGCGCAGCCCCTGCCCTTTGTCATCGAAAAGGACAGCGCCGCGCCGCAGGTGCTCATCATGCATACCCACGCCACCGAGGACTACCGCCTTTCTGCCGGGCTGTGGTTCACCCCCGGGGACGGGGCCCGCAGTACCGACCGCAGCATCAATATGTGCGCGGTGGGGCGGGTGATGGCCGATACCCTCAACGCGGCAGGGATCTGCACCCTGCACGACGAAACTTTGAACGATTACCCCAGCTACACCGGCAGCTACGCCAACAGCCGGGCGGTGGTGCAGCAGTATCTGGCGCAGTACCCCAGCATCAAGGTGGTGCTGGATGTCCACCGCGACGCCATCGAGCGGGAAAACGGCACCCGCTGCGCCCCGGTGTGCACCGTAGACGGGCGGCAGGCGGCGCAGGTGATGATCATCTGCGGGTGCGACAACGGCACCAGTGTGCAGCTGCCCGCATGGCGGCAGAACCTGCGCTTTGCAGCGGCGTGGGAGCGCAGCATGGAGGCAAAATACCCCGGCTTTACCCGCCCGGTACTGTTCAGCTACCGGTTCTATAATCAGGACCTGACCACCGGCAGCCTGCTGATCGAGATCGGCGGGCACGGCAACAACCTAAATGAGGCCCTGTACGCCGGATATCTGGCAGCACAGGGCCTCGCGGAGACATTATTGGGTTGAGTTAGCCGCCAAGGCTGGAGATCATGCTGCTCTTGGCAGACTGATAGTAGCTCCATGCCTGATCGGCCACGGTCTCGGGCTGGTTATACTCCCGCAGAACGCTGCGCATCTCGCTGACCACCGAGGAGACGGCACTGTCGTAGGTGCTCTCCACAGAGGAAAGATGTTTGTATGCGATGCTGATCTTATTGGCAAGGGTCCGCTCTTTGGCGGGCAGAGCGTGGTATTCATCCTTTGCGCTCTGGATGGCACTGCTGACATCCGACCGTGCCGAGGACTCCAGCGAGTACAGCTCGCTCATCAGTGAGGCGATCTTGGCATCGCACTCGGGGTTTGGCGGGTCGTAGACGTGGTCGGGGTCACTGGCAGTGCTGCTGTCCGAGGAGCCGGACTGGGAGGTGTTTCCGTAGGCGGGAAGCCAGTCACCGAACATAAATTCGTTGTACCCGGCAATAAATTCTTCTTTGGTGCAGCCGCTCAGCAGAGCAGCCAGTGCGCAGCTGACCACGGCGAGGGTCAGCAGACGGATGACGCGGTGTGTGTGCTTCATAATTTCCTCCATGCTATGGTTTTGCGGAATACCGCTTTTCCCATTTTATCAGAGAAAAGGCGTTCTGACAAGAAAAAACGCAAAATTTTATTCATTACCGCGCGGCAAGGTTGACAAAATGCCGCCAACGTGCTATTTTAAAACAACAAATGCAAGGAACGGGAAAAGTAGCGCGGGTCGTCCGGCCCAGAGAGTGCGGCACAGCTGAGAGCCGCGCCCGTGCGCCGCGTGAACGAACACCCGGGAGCAGCAAACTGAACACGGCAGCGCGTCTGCCGTTAAGTAGGTGCGCCGCAGGTCCAGCGTTACAGGGACAGCGCTTAAACAAAGAGCGCGTGAGCGACCGGACACTTCCGGTAATTCAGGTGGCACCGCGGACATTACAAGACAGCTTGTTCGCCCTGAACTTTCAGGGCAAAAGCTGTCTTTTTTCTTTACAAAGGAGAACTACTATGGAACGTACCGAGATCCTTTCGCTGTTCAAGAGCACCCCGGCGGACGGCACCGAGATCACCGTCTGCGGCTGGGCAAAGAACATCCGCGACTCCAAGAACATCGGCTTCATCGCCCTGTCGGACGGCGGCTGCTTCAAGACCCTGCAGGTGGTGCTGGAAGCCGGCAAGCTGGCAAACTATGATGAAGTCATCCACACCGGTCTGTACAGCAGCCTGCGCATCAAGGGCAAGCTGGTGCTCACCCCGCAGGCAAAGCAGCCCTTTGAGCTGAACGCCGAGAGCGTGGAGATCCTGGGCGACTGCCCCGCCGACGAGTACCCCCTGCAGAAAAAGAAGATGAGCATGGAGTATCTGCGCACCATGCCCACCCTGCGCCCCCGCACCAACACCTTCAACGCCGCTTTCCGCGTGCGCAGCGTGGCAGCCTACGCCATCCACAAGTTCTTCCAGGAGAACGGCTTTGTCTACGCCCACTCTCCGCTGATCACCGCATCCGACTGCGAGGGTGCAGGCGAAATGTTCCGTGTGACCACCTTGGATCTGGACAACGTGCCCAAGACCGAGGACGGCGCTGTGGATTACAGCAAGGACTTCTTTGAAAAGCCGGTCAACCTGACCGTTTCCGGCCAGCTGGAGGCCGAGGCCATGGCTATGGCCTTTGGCAAGGTGTACACCTTTGGCCCCACCTTCCGCGCCGAGAAGAGCTTTACCACCCGCCACGCTGCGGAGTTCTGGATGATCGAGCCGGAGATGGCTTTCTGCGACCTGAACGGCTACATGGATAACGCCGAGGCTATGATCAAGTACGTCATCCGCTATGTGCTGGACAACTGCCCGGACGAGATGGCCTTCTTCAACCAGTTCATCGACAAGGGCCTTGTCGAGCGTCTGGAGCTGGTGGCGAACAGCGAGTTCGGCCGCATCAGCTACACCGAGGCCATTGAAATTCTGGAAAAGAACAACAAGAAGTTCCAGTACCCGGTGGAGTGGGGCGTGGATATCCAGACCGAGCACGAGCGCTACCTGACCGAGGTGGTGTTCAAGAAGCCGGTCTTTGTCACCGACTACCCCAAGGAGATCAAGAGCTTCTACATGAAGCAGAACGCCGACGGCAAGACCGTGGCCGCAGCAGATATGCTGGTGCCCGGCATCGGCGAGCTGATCGGCGGCAGCCAGCGTGAAGAGGACTACGGCAAGCTGGTGGCCCGCATGGACGAGCTGGGCATGGACAAGACCAACTACGAGTGGTATTTGAACCTGCGCAAGTTCGGCGGCGTGGAGCACGCAGGCTACGGCTTGGGCTTTGAGCGCATGATCATGTACCTCACCGGCATCCAGAACATCCGTGACGTGCTGCCCTTCCCCCGCACCGCATACGGCTTCTGAGAAGCGCGCATACTTTTACCGGGCTGCTGCATTCCGCAGCGGCCCGTTTTTGGTTGAACGGGAGACGACCCCCTCAGGCACGGCTTCGCCGTGCCAGCTCCCCCAAGGGGACGCCTTATGGCAACGCCGGGAACTTTATCGCCACCGCCAAAAGCCGTCCCCTTGGGGAAGGTGGCATCGCCGTAGGCGATGACGGAAGGGGTATCCCGGGCAAGCCGCTTTGCACTTTAGCTGCAAAGTTTGCGGGCGCGCCAGAGGCTCCCTCCCCGAGGGAGCTGGCAAAACCGTCAGGTTTTGACTGAGGGAGTTCGTTCCAAACCCCTCCCGTGAAAATGGAGCAACGGAACGCCCGCAGGCGTTCCGTTGCTCCGAAATTAAAAATAATTCTTCCGCTGAATGTTGCCAGAGCAAAGCGGAGGCAATTCTAAATCATAAAAACGCCTGACTTTTCAACAAGGAGCACAAAACAAGTGGAAAACATTTCGCCCGCCCTCTTGGAGTGGTTTTACAAAAACCGCCGCAGCCTGCCCTTCCGGGAGGACCCCACCCCCTACCATGTGTGGCTCAGCGAGGTGATGCTGCAGCAGACCCGGGTGTCGGCGGTGCTGCCGTATTACTACCGCTTTCTGGAAGAGCTGCCGGATATCCCCGCGCTTGCCGCCTGCGAGGAAGAAAAGCTGCATAAGCTGTGGGAAGGGCTGGGCTATTACAGCCGGGTGCGCAACCTGCAAAAGGCCGCAAAGCTCGTCTGTGCGCAGTACGGCGGGCAGCTGCCTGCCGACTACGCCGCCCTGCGTGCGCTGCCCGGCATCGGGGAGTACACCGCCGGGGCCATTGCGTCCATCAGCTTCGGGCTTCCTGTGCCCGCCGTGGACGGCAATGTGCTGCGGGTGTTTTCCCGTCTGTATAATGACCCGGGTGTTATTACAGAACCGGCGGTAAAAAAGGCCTTTACCGCCCGGGTCATGGAGCACCAGCCGCCGGAAAAGGCCGGGGATTACAATCAGGCTCTGATGGAGCTGGGCGCGCTGGTCTGCGTACCCAACGGCGCGCCTTTGTGCGGGCAGTGCCCGCTGGCGGCGCTCTGCCGCGCCCGGGCGGCGGGCACCACCGCCCAGCTGCCCCAAAAGGCAAAACCCAAGCCCCGCAAGCTTGTGCCGGTAACGCTGGCGCTGGTGGAAAGCCCGGCGGGCTTTCTGGTGCAGCAGCGGCCGGAAAAAGGGCTGCTGGCCGGGCTGTGGCAGCCGGTATTGTGGGAGGGCGAGCATCTTTTGCAGGCCGAGGTACTGGCGCGCCTTACGGCACTGGGGCTGGACACCGGCACGGCAGCCTCCGCCGCCCTGCCCGCCGCAAAGCACATCTTTACCCACATCGAGTGGCTCATGTCCGGCGTGCAGCTGCATGTTCCGGCGCAGCGTGCCCCGGCGGGCTATGTCTGGGCAAGCCGGGAGGCACTGCGCACCACCTACACTCTGCCCGGGGCGTTCCGGGCGTATAAACCGCTGCTGCTCTGAGTTTGGCAATTTGCTGTAATGGACTGCGCCAAAACCGGCACACTGCCCAAAGTGCGCCCCGCAGCACCCTCGGGGCGTGAAAATTAGGGCGCAACGGTTGTAATTTTGGACGGGAACGGGTATAATAAAAGCTACAAGGCGGCGCTGACTGCCGCCGGAATCAAGATCCTTTTGCGGGACGCCCGCTGGAAAAATCAAGCTGAAACAACGTTTCAACTGCAAAAAGGAGTGTACTGAATCTATGAAAAAATCTTGCTTGGTCGCTGTGATCGCTGTTCTGGCTGCTGTGGCTGGTGCGCTGGCTGCTGTGGCACTTTACCTGAACCGCCGCGAGAAGGAGCTGGACGAATACGAGCGCCTGCTGTTCGGCGAGGATGACGCAACTACCGTAGAGCCGGAGGAAGCCGCTGCTGAGGACGAGACCGAGGCAGAATAATTCCCCTGAAATACCGGAAATTGCCGGGAAGATAAGCGCATCGGGGCGCACGGAGCAGTCTGTCTGAACGGACTGTCCCGGTGCGCCCTTTTTGTACATAAGGAGAAGGAACATGAAGCGTTTTTTGCTCTGGATCATCAGTGTGGCACTGGGTGTGGTGCTGCTGCTTGCGGCTGTGATGGGGGTAAGCTATGCACTTACCACCGAGGGCGGATGCCCGGACGGTGCGGCGCAGTTCGGCGGGCAGGCACTGGAGCCGAACGGCTCCTGCTGGCAGGTGCCGCTGCTGGGCGGCCAGCTGGATAAGGTATTTGCCAGCCCCGCCACCCTGACCGTGCAGAAGCTGGGGGTGCTGTACACCGCCCACCCGGAGATTGCCTTGCCGGATTGGACGGGCTATGCCACCCTGACCATCCAGAATGCGGCGGGGGATGTGCTGTTTGCGGGCAGCGCAGGGGAGTACCAGAACTTCCTTTTCCCCGCGAACGGAGAGTATAAGGCGGAGCTGACCGCGTGGCGTGTGCCCAAGGGCGGGGTCATCACCCAGTTCGAGGGCGGCAGCACCGGGCAGCTGCGCAAAAACTTAGGGCTGGAGCGCCCGGCCAAGCCCACCGGCTGGTACCGGTACAGCTTCCGCTTTACCTTGCAGGCCAGCGCGGAGGTGGAACTTTCTGCCGAGCGGGTGGAGCAGGGCGGCACGGTGGGCGTGCGCATCTCCGGCATGACCGGGGACGCCGTGCCCACCATCGAGACCGACCTTGGCAGCGTGCAGTGCGTGCGCACTGCCGAGGGCTGGCGCGCCTATATCCCGGCGGCCTACAACGCCTCCTCCGGCGGGCACGAGGTGAACATCACGGTGAACGGCGAGACCATCACCCGCACCCTGACCGTGCTGCCGAGGGACTTCGGTACGGTGGAGGCCGAGGCCGAGGCGCCCGCTGCGGAGAGTGCCAATGCCCAGTTCCGCAGCGTCATCTGGCCGCTGTACGAGGCTGCCGCCACTGCCAAGCAGTGGCAGGGCGGCTTTGTGCCCCCCGCCGAGGACTCCATGACCCTGGTGGACTACGGACAGATCAAGGTGACGAACGGCCAGCAGGGCGGCCGCTCCAACTCCACAAAGCTGTACACCATCCCCGGTGCGCCCTGCCGCGCCGCAGCCAACGGCACGGTGGTGTTTGCGGGCAATCTGGCGCTTACCGGCAACACGGTGGTCATCGACCACGGCTGCGGGCTGCGCAGCTATCTGTACGGCTTGCAGGAGCTTTCGGTCAGCAAGGGACAGACCGTGGAAAAGGGACAGGCTGTGGGTGTACTGGGCGAAGAACTGACCATGGACTTCAAGCTGGGCAGCAAGAGCGTGAACCCGCGCCTGCTGTTCCAGACCTCCGGCGGGCTGTTCTGGAAGGAAAACGGCTGAGCCGTAGGATGCAGGAGGAACGACATTGAAAAAGAGGATCATTGCATGGGCGGTGCTGCTTTCGGTATGCGCAGCAGCCCTTGGGCTGTGGTGCAGCGCCGCCGCAGGCAAAACTGCCCGCACTCTGCCCTGTGAGGAGGAGGGACTTATCCTTTCCATCACCACCTTTGACGGCAAGAGCGAATCCAAGCCCTTCCTCAAGTGTTTCGGGCATACATGGATCGGGCTGGACAACCGCACCGGGCACACGGTCTACCTGAAAGACCGCGCCATCCCGGACGGCGAGATGGTCACCTTCTCGGTCTGGGCGGTGTCGGGGCTTTCGGGGCTGCTGTTCGATCTGGAACCGTGCTATATCGCCAACTACGGCCGCTACTCCGGCAGATTGTCCCTGAGCACCAATATCGGGGAAGAGCAGCTGAAGGTCATCGAGGACTACATGGAACAGCACGATAAATGGACGGTGGACAAAAACTGCAGCTACTGGTCGATCCATCTGTGGAACGCGGTGGTGGGCGAGGATGCCGCCCTGAAGATCCGGGGTTTTGTCTGCACGCCCGAAAAAATTGAACAGGCCTTCAGCGCCTTCGACTGTGTGGAGGTAAACAAGGACTTCTCCCGCGCAGGGGGCATCTACTGCTACAAGGACGGAGAGAGAACGGAGCTGCAATTATGTTCGTAAAATTCATCACAAGCAGGCTGCTGCGGGTCATCGTGTGCGCAGCGGCAGGGCTGTACGGCCTGTACAACGCCATCTCCTGTTTTGTCACCCTGTATAAGGCAGGGCACCAGCCCTACCTGATGGCCGGCGCGGTGCGGTTCGATTTTCAGGGCTACTACATGATGGCCGCCATGCACGTTGGCATCTGCCTGCTTTTGGGGGTGCTGGTATGGCTCTTCCTCAAGGGAACGAAAAAACTGCGGGAAAAGACCGCGGTCCGGTGAATTTGCAGAGTTTTTGTAACGTTTTTCCTCTTTGTGCGTTATTGGGGTGAAAGGGCACACGAAAGCCCGCAAAGGAGGAAATGACCATGAAACTGGACTGTGACGTGATCCGCGACTTACTGCCCCTGTACGCCGAAAAGCTTGCCAGCCCCGCCAGCAGTGCGCTGGTGGAGCAGCACCTTGCAGACTGCCCCGCCTGCCGTGCGGAACTGGAACAGATGGAAAAGCCGGTGCCGGTGCAGCCGGAACCCCAGCCGGATGCACCGCTGCTGGGCATCCGAAAGACCTTGCAGAAAAAGAGCATCCGCATAGCGGCGGCAGCGGTTCTGGCAGTGCTGTGCGCTTTTGGACTGGTGTTCTGGATGGGCGGCGCAAAAACGCCGGTAACGGCAGAACAGGCAAAGATCTGGACTTACAACAAAAAAGAAAACGAGGCCAACCTCTGTGTGCTGGAAGTGCAGGGCGAAAACGTCTGGCTGGAACTGGAAGGCTCCTTTAACTGGGGCAAACCATCCGTTACCGTCCGGGCGGTGCGCTATACCTTCCCGCACGTCCATGCCGCGCTGGAAGGACTGCTGGGCACATCGGCTTCCGATACCAGCATCACAGTCTCCGGCACGCAGCTGCTGACGGTGCAATGCGCCGATGAGAACCTTTATTACAGGGACGGTCAGCAGGTGAAGCGGTTCATCCTGAAAAAAGAGGATGGGACACAGACCTATGTTTATGAATCTGAGGATGTAGTCACACAGGAATACGGCGTGTTTGAGAAGGGCTGACTATGGATATTGAAACCATCTACCGGCTCTATTTCCGGGACGTCTGCCTGTTTTTGCAGGGGCTTACCCGCAGCGAGACGCTGGCGGAGGAACTGACGCAGGAGACCTTTTTCCGGGCGCTGGACGGGTTGAAAGACTACGACGGCAAGCAGGATGTGCGGGCGTGGCTGTTCACCGTGGCGCGCAACGCCTACTACGACCACTGCCGCCGCGCAAAGCACGCCGCCCCGCTGGAGGATGCCGAAACAAAAGCCGCCGACAGCCCGGACATCGCGCAGCTGCTGGTGGACAAGGACGCCGCCTTTACGGTGCACCAGTGCCTGCACGCGCTGGAAGAGCCTTATAAAGAGGTGTTCAGCCTGCGGGTGTTCGGCGAGCTGCCCTTTGACCGTATCGGGGCGATTTTTGGTCACAATGCCGCATGGGCGCGGGTGACCTATTACCGCGCCAAGACCCGCATCCAGACCATGCTGGAACAGCGGAAATGATTGGGAATGCGCACCGCCTGAACCCTCTCAGTCTGCTCCCGTTGGTCGCATCCAGCTCCCCCGAAAGGGGGAGCTTTTTTGTGTAGCGGCAAAGCTTGCCTGCCCGGGAGATACCCCTTCCGTCTTGCCGCTTCGCGTCAAGCCACCTTCCCCAAGGGGACGGCTTTTGGTGGTGGCGGTAAAGTTTCCGGTATTGCCATAAGGCGTCCCCTTGGGGGAGCTGGCATCGAGCAAAGCGAGATGACTGAGGGGGTACTGCCTGTAAAAAAGTGGCTCAGAAACGCCCGCAGGCGTTTCTGAGCCACAAATTATGATAATATTTTTTCCGCGGTTCAGGCCTTCTCAGAGGGCTTGCTCAGGTCTACGCTGCGGATGATCTTGCGCACCGGCAGGATGCTCTTGGCGTTCATGGACAGCTCGTCCACGCCCATGCGCAGGAAGGTCTCGGTCAGGGCGGTGTCGGCGCCCAGCTCGCCGCAGATGCCTACCCAGATGCCGTGGCGGTGACCGGCTTCAATGGTCATCTTGATGGCGCGCAGCACGGCGGGGTGGTGGGGGTTGAAGAAGGGCTCCAGCTTTGCGTTCTGGCGGTCCAGTGCACAGGTGTACTGGGTCAGGTCGTTGGTGCCGATGGAGAAGAAGTCGCACTCGGCGGCCAGCTCGTCCGCGATGAGCACGGCGGCGGGGGTCTCGATCATGGTGCCCACTTCAATGTTCTGCCCCATCTTCACGCCTTCGGCGGTCAGCTCGGCGCGGCACTCCTCCAGAACAGCCTTGGCGTCCTGCAGCTCCCGCAGGCTGGTGATCATGGGGAACATGATGCTCATGTTGCCGTAGGCGGAAGCACGCAGCAGTGCGCGCAGCTGGGTCTTGAAGAAGTCCTTGCGGGTCAGGCAGATGCGGATGGCGCGGTAGCCCAGCGCGGGGTTCTCCTCGTGATCCAGCTTCATGTAATCCACGGTCTTGTCTGCGCCGATATCACAGGTGCGCACCACCACCTTGCGGGGTGCAAGGCTTTCCACCACCTGCTTGTAAGCCTCGAACTGGTAGTCCTCGGTGGGGAAGTCCTTGCAGTTCAGGTAAACGAACTCGGTGCGGAACAGACCCACGCCGCCGGCGTCGTTCTGCTGCACAGCGCCCACGTCGCCCATGCCGCCGATGTTGGCGAACACGTTGATGGTCTTGCCGTCCAGCGTGGTGTTGGGCTTGCCCTTCAGCTCCTGCAGCAGAGCCTGCTTTTTCTGGTCCTCCTGCTGGCGCTTTTTCAGGCTCTTGAGCAGGTCGGGGGTGGGGTCTACATACACACAGGCGTTGTAGCCGTCCACCACAGCCATCTTGCCGTCCCAGTCGTCCTGAATATCCTTGCACTGGATCAGGGCGGGGATGTTCATGCTGCGCGCCAGAATGGCGGTGTGGCTGTTGGAGCTGCCCTCGCGGGTGATGAAGCCCAGCAGCAGGCTTTTATCCATGCGCACGGTCTCGGAGGGAGCCAGATCCTCGGCTACCAGAATGCTGGGCTCGGTGCCCTGCAGCGAAGCGTTGTCCACCCCCTGCAGAATATCCAGCATGGCCTGCGCGATGTCCAGCACATCGGCGCTGCGGGCCTGCAGATACGGGTCGTCCATGGCAGAGAACACCGCAGCCTGATTGTTGCCGGCGGTCTTGACGGCGTACTCGGCGCACATCTTCTGCCCGTTGATGATCTCCTTGATGGCATCCACAAAGTCATCATCATCCAGCATCATGGCGTGGATGTTGAACACCTCGGCGATGTCCTCACCGGCTTCTGCCAGTGCCTTTTCGTACAGGGCGGTCTGCTGCTCAATAGCCTTCTGGCGGGCAGCCTCAAAACGCTCCAGTTCTGCGGCGGTATCTGCCACAGGAGCGGTGGAAATAGCGGTGTCTTTTTTCTTATAGATCTTCAGCTTGCCAATGGCGATGCCATTGAGCACGCTTTTGCCGGTGCCTACCTGCATAGCACTTTCTCCTTCCACTTGCAGCCGGGCGTGCAGCGCCCGGCGTTTTGTCAAAAAAAGCCCCCGCAGTTTTCCCGCGAGGGCTCGGCTTTTAAGCCGCGGCTCAGACGTTCTCGCTCAGGAACTTCTGGATTGCCTCTGCGGCTGCATCTTCATCATCGCCCTCGACCTTGACGGTCACGGTCTCGCCCTGCTTGACGCCCATGCCCATCAGAGCCATCAGCTTGCGCATATCGCAGCTCTTGCCGTCCTTCTCGAGGGTAGCGGTGCTTGCAAAGCCCTTTACGGTCTTGACCAGCAGACCGGCGGGACGGGCATGGATGCCGCAGGCATCCTTAACAGTGTACTGAAATTCCTTCATAATCATTTTCTCCTTACTTGATCCCTCTGCCCGGGCTGCACATTCAGCCCCGGAACATGGCTTTGCCACTGGGGATTGGTATACTACTATTATAAACCCGTACCGGCTTTTTTGCACCGTTTCATATTGCCGATTTTTGCAAGAAAATTTTGTTACATTTGAACATACGAATGTTACAAAAATCCGTGCTTTGTCTAATTTTTGTCGAATCGTTTGTAAAAACTAGGCAGTTTGTGCAACTGCCGGACACGTGGCTGAAAAAGGTCGTTTTTCCCCGAAATGCCGTCCCTATTCCACGGGATACCCCTCTGCATCCAGCGGCAGCTCGGTGTAGGGGGCTGCCTGCGGGGCGGCTTCGGGCGCTGCGTCCGGCTCGCCGGAGGTCTGCTGCGCGGTGCTGTCGGTCAGCTGCTCATCGTGCCGCTCGCCCCAGTCGCCGCTGTAATCCTCGCCGGAGGTCTGTTTTGCCAGCTCGTTCTGGGCGTCCTGCAGCCCCAGCACCGTACCGGAGGGTTTTTCCAGCAGATACGCGCCCACCGCTTTCTTTTTATACACCAGCAGCACGCCGTAGCGGCTGGTCTCGCCGCTGCTTGCCGCCGGGAGCAGTGCCGACCATTTTTCCACCGTTTTGCCCTTGTAGCGGGCAAGGTCCATGCCGCTCTGCTGCACCACGCCGTTGAAGGCGGAAAAGCTGTCGTCCCACTTGCGGGGGATCTTGACCTTATCCGCCGTGATGGACGCGCCGTCCACCTCCAGCCCGTAGCCGGTAAACCATGTCTGGATGTCCTGTGCGCTCTCGATACGGTTCACCGGGGCAGCAACCGCCACCGTCCGGGTACTGATGAACCGCCCCAGCATGGCGCTGAACACCACCAGCGCGCAGCACGCCGCCCCTGCTCCCAGCTTTTTCAGGCTCGTCTTGCTCAGTGTTACCACAAACATATCCCCATGCCTCCCCGCCATTTGCGCTTGCATACTCTGCCACCAGCTTATGCACAAAAACAGGGGAGTATGCCCTGTTTTTGCGGCATTGCCAAAAGGCGTCCCCTTGGGGGGAGCAGTCAAAGCCGTCAGGCTTTGACTGAGGGGGTCAGTCCTCTTTTTTATCCATGATATATGCCGCCATACCGATGGTGCCGTCATCCGGGTCCTCGCCATCGTAGACCTTTTTGATGTAGCTGCGGTTGAAGTTCAGGTGCATCACCATGGCAGCTTTTGCGCCGATGGGGTCGTGGTTGGCAATGGCTTCGGTGATCATGCGGTGGGTCATGATGGTCTCATCAATGAGCTTTTTGTGGGTGACGTTCACGAACATCATCACTGCCGTGTCGATGACCGGGATCAGCTGCCCCACCACCAGATTCTTGCTGCTCTCGGCGATGCAGGTGTGGAAGGCGATGTCGTCCTCAATGTAGCGGTCGCCCTCGTGGATCTTGGTCTCCACCCGCTCGCAGAGCCGCCGCAGCCGCTCGATGTCCTCCGGGGTGGCGTTCTGCGCCGCCATCTCCGCAATGCCCGGCTCCAGCAGCAGACGGACGTTTACCAGATCAAAGGCCAGTGCATTCTTGTCCTGCACGCTGCGCAGGTTCAGCGGGTCGGAAAGCCCCTTGACCGTGGTCACCACATAGGTGCCGGAGCCCTGCCGCACCTCCACGATGCCTTTGCTGGACAGCAGCTTCACCGCCTCGCGGATGGTGCTGCGCCCCACCCGGAACTTTTCGCCCAGCGCAAACTCGTTGGGCAGCTTTGTGCCCGGTTCCGGCGCTTCGTCCAGAATATAATGGTAGATCTGGTCCTCCACCTGTTCGGCCAGCAGCTTGTTTTTCAGGTGTGAAAATTCACTCATGGCAGCTCCCTCCGTGTTCTTGCGCATTTAATGGTCTGTTTATCCCCACACACTGCCGTCCGGGCTGAAGAACTGAACGTGTTTTTGCCACTGGGTGGGGCTGATGGCGCGGCGGTAGCAGTCGGCCAGCGCCTCTACCACGGTCTCCGGGGCAAGGGAGGCGCAGCCCGGGCAGTCCAGCACCAGAATGCGGAACCATGCGTCAAAAAGATGCTCGGTGTAGTGGGTGTCCCATGCGCCGCAGCGGGCGTAGAAGCCCAGCCGTCGCACCGCCATGGCGGCATCCTCGGCCTTTTCCGGCATCTCGGCTTCAATCAGGATGGCTTCGGCGTTGCCCTCTTGGGCGGGCAGCTGCGCCAGCAGCTGCGCCCCGATGCCGTGGGCGCGGTAGGCGGGCACCACGGCAAAATAATCCAGCTGGCTCACCCGGCAGCCCTCCGGCCGCACCATCAAAAGATAAGCCGCCAGCGTGTCGCCGTCAAACACGCCCCATGTGTGGGCGGTGCCGTCCGCTTCGCTGTTCAGGATCATGCTCAGGGGCTTCAGTTCCCCGGCGGGAAAGTCCCGGCGCATCTCGTTCAGATACACTCCGGTCAGCTCAGGGCCGGTGAGCAGCCGCCATGTGAAGGTTTTGGTACACATACGATAAAGATCCCTTTCCGATGCTCCTTTGCGCAGCATCACGTTTTTTGTTCTGTCCCGTATAGCATAACGGATGTGCTGCCGAAAGTCAATCTGTGCACCTTTTCGGGCGGCAGCGCCGCCGGTTTTGCCGGGGGGCTTGCATCCCGGCGCAGAATCGGGTACTATACAGGTGACAGAATTTTTCCCTCCGGCGCTGCCGGAAGGGCAGGGATACAAAAAAGGAGACTTGTACTATGGAATGGACCGATATCCGCCTGACCGTGGCCAAGGCTGATGCCGAAAACGCCGAGGCCGTTGCCACCCTGATCGCCGAGGGCGGCATCTACATCGAGGATTACAGCGACATCGAGCAGCAGGTGGCCGAGATCGCCCATGTGGACCTGATCGAGCAGGAGCTGCTGGACAAGCCCCGGGATACCGTGATCATCCATCTGTATCTGGAGCCGGGCGCTTCTCAGGTGGAAACGCTGGCGCTCATCGCCGCCCGCATGGAGGCCGCCGGCATCCCCTACACCGTGGAGACCGAGGGCGTGGAGCAGGAGGACTGGCAGAACGGCTGGCGCAAATACTACCACCCCATGGAGATCGGCAGCCGTCTGGCTGTGGTGCCCTCGTGGCAGCAGTACGACACCGACCGGGTCAAGCTGATCCTTGACCCCGGCCTTGCCTTCGGCACCGGCGGTCACGAGACCACCAGTCTCTGCCTTGAGGCGCTGGACGAGCAGGTGCGCGGCGGCGAGCGGGTGCTGGATATCGGCACCGGCAGCGGCATCCTTGCCATTGCCGCCCTCAAGCTGGGCGCTGCCAGCGCCGAGGGCGTGGACATCGACCCTGTGGCGGTGCGCACCGCCGGGGAGAATGCTGCCCTGAACGGCGTGCAGGATAAGCTCACCGTGCTGGTGGGCGACCTGTCCGACAAGGCCAGCGGCACCTATGACATCATCACCGCCAACATCGTGGCCAACGCCATCCTCAGCCTTGCCCCCGCCGTGCCCGGCCTGATGGCCGAGGGCGCCACCTTTATTGCCAGCGGCATCATCGACAGCCGCAAGGACGAGGTGATCGCCGGGCTGGAAAAGGCCGGTCTCGCCGTTGCAGAAGTCAAGGAAAAGCGCGGCTGGGAGTGCATCGTCTGCAAAAAGGCCTGATATTCAACTATTGTAAAAAGGAGCGCACAATATGCCGCACCGCTACTTTACCACCGAGATCTCCGACGGCACCGCCACCCTGCGGGGCGCGGATGCCCATCACCTTGCCCGGGTGATGCGGGCAAAGCCGGGGGATACCGTCATCCTCTGCGACGGCAACGCCGTGGAGTACACCGCCACCATCACCGGCTTTGGGGAGGACAGGGTAGACTTTGCCGTAGAGCCGGGCTACCCCAGCGCCGCCGAGCCCACCGTGGAGGTGACTTTGCTGGCGGGCTATCCCAAGCAGGACAAGCTGGAACAGATCATCAAGCATGGGGTGGAGCTGGGCGCTGCCCACATCGTGCCCTTTTTCAGCCGCTACTGCGTGGCTGCCCCCAAAAAAGAGGAGCAGAAGAACGAGCGCTACAACCGCATTGCGCTGGAAGCCGCCAAGCAGTGCGGCCGGGGCGTTCTGCCGGACGTAGCCCTGCCGCTGCCGAACTTCGGGGCAGTGTGCCGCAGCTTTGACCAGTACGATCTGGTGCTGTTCTGCTACGAGTGCGGCGGCGCACCCCTGCGCCAGCT
The DNA here is from genome assembly GCA_934512105.1 of uncultured Faecalibacterium sp. Lineage (GTDB taxonomy): Bacteria > Bacillota > Clostridia > Oscillospirales > Ruminococcaceae > Faecalibacterium. The sequence goes on from CAKSWQ010000011.1 coordinate 20,187, forward strand.
GCTGGCTGAGGCAAAGCCCGCCGACGGGCAGAAGCTGCGCCTTGCCATCGTGACCGGTGCAGAGGGCGGCTTTGCCGCCGAGGAGGCCGAAATGGCCGCCAAAGCCGGGGCAAAAACGGTGGGCCTTGGCCCCCGCATCCTCCGGTGCGAGACCGCCCCGCTGGCGGTGCTCTCCGCCGTCATGACCCTGACAGGGAATCTGGAGTAAGACGCTTGACGATTTAAATGGTCTCCGCTTTGCTCTGACCATCTTCAGCGGAATAATTATTTAAAATTGGCACCCCGGGAAATCTGCGGATTTCCCGGGGTGCATTTTCACGGAAGGGGTCGTAAAGAAAAACGACAGCTATAACAAAAAAGGACGTATCTGCTTGACAAATACGCCCAGAATGATTATACTGAAAACAGAAAAGGTGCTGCCCGGCAATGGTCAGCTTCCATACCCTAGACAATCAGAAAAGATTGGCCGTTTGAGTCGGGAAAACTGTGGCGGTCAATCTTTTTTGTTTTGCTTGCTCTCGATGTACTGTAACACTTTTAACGTAACGTCAACCGTTTCGTAGACCACGGTAACGATAAGCGTTGCCAAGGCCAAGGTTTCCAGCAGCGTCATAGGACATCCCCCCTTTGCCGTCAGGCTCCGGGAAGATCACAAATTCTCAAAAAAGTTCTTTTCCCGGCGTTGCGCCTGATTCATTCCGAAGAACGAGTTTTGCGAGCCGGGTACGGAAGCATGACCACCTGCAATGCAGGCAACACCTAGTCTACCGCCTTTTCAGGCGGTATTTTTATTGTAGCATACTTTTTTATTCGTTACAACAAAAATATTTGCATGGTGAAAGAGGCTGCTGCACAAAGGTTTGTGCAGCAGCCTCTTATTATTTTGCATTATATTACGATTTGTAAAGCTTTCTCAGGTATTTTCCCCGGCATCCGGGTGGGCGTCGGTGTCCAGCAGGGACTGCTTTACCTTGAGCAGATTCTGGGGGCTGACCGAGAAGCTGCGCAGACCAAGGTGCAGATACTGCGCGGTGTTGGCGGGGTTGCCCACGGCAAGGCCGCAGATGGTCACCGGGACATGGCGCACGCTGGCGGCATCCATCACCATGGAAATCAGCTTTTTCATGGCCGGGCTGGCGGGGCGGTAGTAGTGCTCTGCGCTGGCAAGCTCCCGGTCAGCGGCGTGGGTGTACTGGGTCAGGTCGTTGGTGCCGATGACCAGAAAATCGCAGCCGTGGGCTACAAAGTCCTCCACGGTCAGGCAGGCGGCGGGGATGCTCAGCATCACGCCGAACTGGGTGTTTTCGTTGAAGGGCACGCCCCGCTCCCGCAGGCTCTGGCGGCAGTGCTCCACGATGCTCATGGCGGCGTCCCAGTCCTCCACCTCGGTCACCATGGGGAACATCACCCGCAGCGGCCCGCGGGCGGCGGCGCGCAGCAAGGCGCAGATCTGGGTCTGGAACTGCTGGGGCTGGCGCAGGCTGTTGCGGATGCCGCGCAGGCCGAGTTTAGAGGACTGCGGCCCCTGATTGGCATCGGCCACGGTGCGGTCGGAGCCAAAGTCGAAGGTGCGCACGGTCATGGGGCAGCCGTTTGCCGCTGCCAGACAGGAGCAGTAGAAGAAATACTGCTCCTGCTCGTCCAGAATGCGCCCGGGCAGCATCATATAGCTGCTGCGCAGCAGCCCCACGCCCTTGGCGCCGGACTGCATGGCAGTGTCGATATCCTCCGGGCCGAAGCAGTTTGCCAGCAGCTCAAAGGGCACGCCGTCCCGCGTCTCGTCCGGCAGGCTGCGCAGCTGCTTCAGCTCCGCGTCCTCGCGCTGGAGCTGACAGATGCTGGTCTCCGCCTGCTGGCGGGCAACGGCGTCCGGGTCAAGGATGCACACGCCGTTGTTGGCGTCCAGAATGACGGCGCGCCCGTCGCAGTCGTCCAGAAAATCCTTGCCCACCTGCACGATGCCCGGGATGTTCATTGCCCGGGCAATAATGGCGGCATGGCTCTGGCCGCTGCCCTCGGCGGTGATGACGCCTAAGATCATGCCCGAGGGCACACTGAACAGGTCGGTGGGCATCAGCCGGTCGGCGGCAAGGATCACCGGATGATCCAGCGCCAGCCACACCCGGGGGCGGTTGGTCAGGATGTTGATCACCCGGCGGGTGGCGTCCAGAATATCCACGCTGCGCAGCTGCATATAGGGGTTATCCTTCATGTTGGCAAGCTGGTCGGCGTAGCGCTGCCCCACCTGATGCATCGCCGCCGAGGCGCTGATGCCCGCATTGATGCAAAAGCGCACCTCGTTCATCATGCCCTCGTCGTCCAGCATCATGCTCTGGAACAAAAAGATGGCCTGCTCGGTGGGGGCGGCGCGCTCCGCCATGGAGTCCAGCTCGTTCTGCGCCGTGTGCACGGCGTTTGCCAGCAGCCGCAGCTCCCGCTCCGGGTTGAAAGGGCCGTGGCTGAAGGTCTCCACATGGTGCTCCAGTCGGCTCACCTGTCCCAGCACCAGCCCCGGGGAGGCGGATACGCCTTTATAAACCTTCATCTTCTGTCACCTCCGGCAAAGCCGCTGTGGTCGCTGTGGTCAAGGTGCGCCACACCAGCGCCTGTAAGAATGTGTTGGGCTGCAAAGCGGCCAGCGCCGCCTGTCCGGCGGTGCTGCTGCCCGTGAACAGCGGGGCAAAGCTTTCCATGCGGTCTTTATCGCACGCCGCCAGAAACGCCTCGGCCAGCGTCCGGGTGGTGTAGAAATGGGTGGGGTCTACCCCGGCATCCTCGGCGGCGGCTTCCAGCGGGGCAAGCTGGGCGTCCTTCATCCGCGCCAGCAGCAAAGCGGCGTCTGCGGTCAGGGTGACGGGGTACTTTTCCCGCACCTCCTTCTGTACCGCGTCAAAGGCGGCGCGGAAGGCTTTGGCATCGGCGCTGCTGTCCGCGCCGATGTCCACTGCGTAGGCGCAGCCCCGGATGCGGCCAAAGGCGCGCAGGGTGTCGTAGTAGCCCAGTTCCATGTTGCGCTTTGCGGTGTCGGGGTCGAAGTGGAGGATATCCCCCAGCTCCCAGTAGCTGCGGATCATGGTGGTGGGCAGGCCGGTCAGGTTGGGGCGGGTGATGCCCACGCCCTCCAGATCCACACAGACCAGCTCCTCTGCGCCCATGGTCTTGGCAAGGCCGGTGGGCATATTATCGCTGTACCCGCCGTCCAGAAACTTTACCCCGTCGATCTGCCGCGCCCGCAGGGCAGGGAAGCAGGCCGCCGAGGCCATCAGGTAGTCCCGCACCTGCCCGGCGGGGATATCCTCCAGCGTCAGCTCCCGGGGGCGCAGCCCGCGCTGCTCCACCGTCACGATGCCGAACCGGATGGGCGCTGCCCGTAGCGCGTCCTCGTCCAGCACCCGCTCCACGATCTCTTCCAGCGGGGTCACGTCCATGCCGCCTTCCTTTACTACCCGGCGCAGGAACTGGTGCAGGGCGGAAAGATCTGCGTTTTCCTCCGGCAGCTCCATCACATCCCGGCTGCGGATGGTCAGCCACATATCCCGGGCAGTCTCGTACAGGTCCAGCACGAACATGGCACCGTTCAGCCCGCCCACGCTGGTGCCGGTAATGATCTGCGGGTGCCAGTCCAGCTCCATCAAAGCCCGCCAGACACCCACCTGATAGCTGCCCCGCGCGCCGCCGCCTGCCAGCACCAGCGCCTTTTGCGTGGGATCTCTGCGTTCCATATCAAACCCTCCCGTGCACGTTCCCGGTATTTTCCGATATTGTTATAATTATACCATACTTTTGAGGAAAATTCTCCCGAATTTTCGGGGATGATGCCTTTTTCCTGTGAAAGTTTCGTGCTATACTAACCGGAGATGAGTATGAATGCAGCCCGGAGGGGCGCACAACAGGAGGAAAGTATGCACTGCAAACAATGGATCTTTGATATGGACGGCACCCTGACCGACAGCATGGTGGTGGTGTGGGAGGGTGCCCCGGAGGCACTGCTGGCGCGCTTTGGCCGCACCCCGAAGGCAGACCTGCACAAGACTCTGCTGACCATGGGCATGGAGGACGGCGCACAGTATCTCATCCGGGAGTATGCGCTGCCGCTGGATGTAAACAGCTATCTGGACGTGATGCGCGAGGTGATCGCCCAGTTATACGAGAAGGTGGAGCTGAAGCCCGGCGTGCGGGACACCCTTGCCCGGCTGCGGGCAGAAGGCGCACGGATGTGCGTGTGCTCCAACACATGGAGCAGCCAGTGCCGCACCGTGCTGACACGGCTGGGCATCGACGAATACTTTGATTTTTACATCGAGGCACGGGGTGTTATGAGCAAAAGCGGCCCCGCCCCCTTTATGGAGGCGCTGCACCGCCTTGGCGGCACAAGCCCTGCCGGGTGCGCCGTGTGTGAGGACGCCCTTTACGCCGCCCAGACTGCCCACGATGCCGGCTTCTATCTGGTAGGCATTCAGGACGTCTCCAGTGCCGCCGATGCCTCTGCCTTGCGCCGGGTGTGCAATCAGTTCCTGCCGGACTGGAACGCGCTGGACTGGGCGCAAGTATAAACTGCCTGCTCCCGGATGGATAAAACGCCCATCCTCTTGCATTTTGCGTGCCACAGGAGTATGATAATATAAATAATTACGTCTTTTTTACAAAGACGTGCTTTGGTGAAGCGAAAAAACCAAACCTTATCGTCAAAAGGAGACCCCTGTCATGACAAACCCGCTCGTCAGCATTATCGTGCCTGTGTACAACGCGCAGAATAGTGTTGCCCGCTGTCTGGAAAGTATTTGCAGCCAGACCTATCAGGAGCTGGAGATCATCGTGCTGAACGATGGCTCTACGGATGACAGCCTTACCATCTGCAATCAGTTTTGTGCAAAAGACCCCCGTGTGACGGTGGTGGACAAGGAAAACGAGGGCCTTTCCATCACCCGCAATGTGGGAATGCGGCTGGCACAGGGCAAGTATTTGCAGTTCGTGGACAGTGATGACCACCTTGCCCCGGATTTCACCCAGCGTATGGTGGCGGCCGCCGAGCAGCACGATGCCACACTGGTCATCTCACCCTACTGGATGGAGATCCCCCGGGATACCCAGAAGGAGCAGCTGCGGGAAAAGACCAAGGCAAGCAGCCCGGAGGATGTCGCCAAAAAGAAGCTGCGCCGGAAAAAGCCGGAGGTGGAGTACCGGGAATACGGTTTTCTGCCCGCCGGTGTCTACGACCAGAAAAGCTACGCGCTGCACCTGATGGAAAAGCCCGTGACCTTTTTCTATAACGTGGTGTGGAACAAGCTCTACCGCCGGGACGTATTGAACGCCCACGGGCTGGAGTTCACCAATGAATTGATCCACGCCGAGGATCAGCAGTTCAACATCCTGTATCTGGAATTTGTGGAGCGGGTGGTCTCGCTGGAAGAGCCGGGCTATTATTATGTCCAGAACCCTCAGAGCATCTGCCACACCCAGATCAACCTGACCACCATCATGCAGAACCGTCTGCAAATGATAGACTACTATAAGGATCTCTACACGAAACTCGGCCTCTACGAGGAGGTGCAGACCCAGCTGCATGCCTCGCTGCTGGGTCTGGCGGAAAGCGTAAGCCCCACCATCAGCATCCAGAAAGCACTGAGCGACGCGGCAGAGTATTGGTATGCCTTTTTTGCCGGCAGCGACGAGGAAGCGGAGCTTGCCGCCGAGCGCAGCAGACGGAAGGCCGCAAAGAACAAGCAGAAGCTCGGAACGGAGTAAGCCTGTGAAGGAGGAAGCCCATGAACACCCCGCTCGTCAGCGTGATCGTGCCCGTTTACAACGTGGAAAAGACCCTTGCCCGCTGTCTGGAAAGCATCTGCGGCCAGAGCTACCAGAACCTTGAGATCATCGTGGTGAACGATGGCTCCCCGGATGGCAGCCTTGCCATCTGTGAGCAGTTCCGGGCAAAAGACCCCCGCGTGGTGGTCATCAGCAAGGAAAACGAGGGGCTTTCTCTCACCCGCAATGCCGGAATGCGCGCTGCCCACGGCAAGTATTTGCAGTTCGTGGACAGCGATGATTATATTGAGCCCACCTTTACCGCCCGCATGGTGGAAGCCGCCGAGAAGAACTATGCCGATCTGGTCATTGCGCCCTATTGGATGGTGATCCCGCTGGCTTCCAGCAAAAGCGGCCAGCGCACCGAAAAGCTGTTGGCGCAGCTGGGCGTACAGACCGATACCGCCGAGCCGGAGGTGAATGTTTACAGCTTTCTGCCCGCAGGGAACTACGGCCAGAAGGAGTTTATGCAGGAATACATGAAAAAGCCCTCCTCCTTCTATTTCAACATCGTGTGCAACAAGCTGTACCGCCGCAGCCTGTTGATGAACGCGGGGCTCTGGTTCACCCGCGAGATCTACAACGAGGATCAGCTGTTCAACGTGCGGTATTTCCGGCTGGCAAAGGCGTATACCGCCCTTGCCGACCCGGGCTATTACTACATCCAGAACCCCCAGAGCCTGCTGCATACCAATGTGGATCTGGGCAAGATCGTGAACAGCCGTTTGCAGATGTTCCCCCATTACAGGCAGATGCTGTCCGAGCTGGGGATCGCCCGGGGCAATCAGCTGCGGCTGTACCACACCCTCATTGCCCAGTCGGAGCGTTTTATGCCCGCAGGCCCTGTCCAGACCCTGCTGAAGCGCAGAACGCAGTCCAAGTGATTCTGGCAATTTTCCGTAAAACAGAAGCCGCTGCACAGCAATCTTGCGTGCAGCGGCTTCTTCATTTTTTCTTTACCTCAATCGGGCGCAGAAAGCCTCCCGGACGGCGGTTTCCCGCCCGCGGGGGATGGGGATGCGTGCCCCGCTGCGCATCCGTACCTCGCCGGGTGCCAGCAGCTGTACTGCTTCCAGATTGACCACATAGGAGCGGTGCGGCTGCACAAAGCGGCCGTCCGTAAGCAGCGGCTGCGCCACGGCAGAAAAGGGCACCCGCAGCGAGAGGGAGGCCACATCCTCCCCGGTGGTCAGGTGAAAGTGTACGATATGATGGGTGCATTCCAGATATTCGATTTCTGCATAGGCCAGCGCCCGCACGCCGTCTGCGGTGGTCACGGTAAGGGTGGGGCCGTATTCCGGCTCCACCGCCCGCTTGAGCAGGGCAGAGATCTCCGGCTGGTGCACCGGCTGCAGCAGATACTGCATGGCGTCCACCCGGTAGGCGCTGTATGCGTGGGCCGGGGTACGGGCCACAAAGGCCAGCGGAGCGCGGCAGCCCCGGCGGCGCAGCTCTGCCGCCGCCGTAAGCCCTTCGGGCCGGGCTATCGCCGCAAGCTCAATGAGGTACAGCTCGTACCGCAGCCCGGCGGCATCCTGCTGCAAAAGCGCCTCCGGGCTTTGCAGCTGCTCCACGATGCAGGCATCCTCCCGCCGGGCGAAGAACTCCATGCACTGGTGCTCCAGCCTGCTGCGCAGCGCCCCGTCCGGACTGCAGATCGCAATGTGAAAGATCATGGTTCGGTTTCCTTTGCAGGGTAGACGATCTACCGCAATTTTCAAAAACAATGTCTGTCAAAACGGAAATGTGTCCGCAGCTCAGTGAGCACTTGTGACAGGCTTGAACTCAACATGAAGGATCATTCCCATGCCTGCCGCCAGACGCTGCAAGGTCTTGATGGAAGGGTTGCCGCCGCCGGTTTCAAATTTGCTGATGTCGGATTGAGAGATGCCGGTTTTTTCTGCCAGCTGCTGCTGCGTCATGCCGGTGCGCTTGCGCGCATCGATCATGGCCTGAACCAGTGCGCGTTCCGGCTGCAAAGCATCCCATTCAGCCTTGAACTCCGGGTCCTCAAGCTGTTCATCAAGAAATTTTCTAAAGTCGCTCATGAGAGATTCTCCTTCCGCTCTATGTATTCCGCACGGTATTTTTTCGCGGTCGCTATCTCAGTGCGGGGTGTTTTCTGGGTTTTCTTTGTGAATCCGTTTGTAAGGACGATCTTCTTTCCTACAAAAAAGAAGTACAGCACGCGCGTGATGTCCGACCCCTGCTTTGCCCGGAGCTCAAAGATCCCGTCCTCAAGATGCTTTGAATAGGGCTCTCTGAGCTGAGGACCGTTTTCTTCCAGCAGGTCGAGTTCCACCAAAAGCTTTGCACGCATCTTTTTGTCAAGGGAGAGCAAAAACTCTTTTACCGGGCAATCGCCATTCTCCCTTATGAAGAAGTCAACATCGTATTCCCGCATTTTTACATCCTCACAATGAATCTTTCTATCTATATTTTATCGGATAAAACCGATAATGTCAAGGAACGTTTTGCCGTAAAGAGATATTTTACAAAAAAACGGTCTGAACCCTGTGCCATACAGGATTCAGACCGTTCGGATTTTTTATAGCAGTTTACACTTCAACGCACAAGCGGCAGCTGCTTTCAGCAGCCAATGGCGGCGCACTTCTCGGCCAGCCATGCGCGCTCGTCCTCGGTCAGGCGGGGTGCCAGCTGCTCGAACACCTTGCGGTGATAGTCGTTCAGCCAGGCGACCTGCTCCTTGTCCAGCACGCCGGGCACGATGGGAGAGGTGGCAATGGGCACAAAGGTGATGGGACGGAAGGCAAGGAAGGTGCCGTACTGGTTGTCGGCCTTGTGGTAGCACTCGATCTCGTTCTCGATGCGGATGCCCACCTCACCGGCCTCGTACACGCCGGGCTCGTCGGTGACGATCATGCCCGGGCGCATCAGGGTGGTGTTGCGGCCATTCAGCGCGTGGGGACCCTCATGAACATTGCCCACAAAGCTGACGCTGTGGCCGGTGCCGCAGCGGTAGTTGATAAGGTGACGCCACAGCGGCTCGCGGGCGATGGTGTCCAGCATATGGCAGTCGCAGTAGTCCAGCCAGACGGCCTTGGCAATGTCGATGTGGCACTGCAAGGTCCAGGTATAGAACAGCCGCTCGTCCTCGGTCAGCTCGCCCAGCGGGTAGGTGCGGGTGATGTCGGTGGTGCCGTCCAGGTAGGTAGCACCGCTGTCCACCAGCAAAAAGCCCTTGCGCTGCAAGACGGCGTGATCCTCCGGGGTGGCGTGGTAGTGCATCATGGCTGCGTTGCCGCCGTAGGCTGCAATGGTGCCAAAGCTCTCCACAAGGAACTTGTCGTCCGCGCTGCGGTACTTGTGCAGGATCTCGTCCACGGTCAGCTCGGTCAGCTCTTCCCCGGCAGCCAGACGGTTCTCCAGCTCGATCTGGAACCGCACCATGGCTACGGCGTCCCGCAGATGGGACTCGCGCAGGTGTGCCAGTTCCACCTCGTTCTTCACGCCCTTCATGGCCAGCAGGGGGTCGGCGGCGTCCTTCACGGTCAGGGCGGGGTTGTTTTCCAGCACCTGATACACGGCGTAGTTCACGGTAGCACTCTCGGCCAGCACGGTCTGGGGCTCGGTCTCGGCAGCCATCCCATCCAGAATGCTGTCGTAGTCGGCCAGCGTCACGCCGTTGGCTTCCAGCTCTGCCTTGGCCTCCGGGGTGACCCGCGCCTGATTGATGAACAGCACGGCGCGGCTGGGGGTAACGTAGCAGTAGGCCATGGCGTAGGGGGTGCACTCGATGTCCATGGCGCGCAGGTTCAAAAGCCATGCCAGATTATCCAGCTTGCCCACCAGCTGAGCGGTGCAGCCCTGCTCCTTCAGCTTGCCGCGCAGCTGCTCCAGCTTTTCTGCCGGGGAGAAGCCTGCGTATTCCTTGGGCAGGATCCATGCCGGGGTAGCCGGGCGGGCAGGGCGTCCCTCCACCCACAGTTCGTCCTCCAAGAACAGGGTCTTGATGCTGCCGTGCTTGGGCTCCAATTCCTTTTTCAGGTTATTGACCAGTGCACAGTTGGCGGTCAGACCGCACAGACCCAGCGTGCCGCCCTCGGGCAGCACCTTGCCGCAGTATTCCTCGGCGGTGGGCACGCCCGGCTCGCCCATGCGCATCAGCTGGATCTCGGTGCCGGCGATCTCCTTTTCTGCCTGCACAAAGTACCGGCCGTCTGCCCAGACGGCGCTCTCGGTCATGGTGACCACAAAGTTGGAGTTCTCACCGTGGAAGCCGGAGAAGTAGGTCAGGGAGGTGTAGTGGTCGGGCAGATACTCGCTGGAATGCGGGTCGCCCACCGGGATCAGATAGACGTCCACGCCGTTTGCCTGCATAGCGGCACGCAGTGCGGCCAGACGCTCGGGAACCGTGTTCATACTCATAACAAAAGCCCTCTTTCTGTCATTTGCCGGAAAAACGTCCGGCGGCGATGGTTTGCTGCTGCTATTGTATCATTCTGTGGGGAAGAATGCAATGCGGGGACGATTTGGAATGGCCTCCGCTTGCGGGGAATACCCCCTCAGGCTCACTACGTTCGCCAGATTCCCCCTTTTGTCGCTGCGCGACATCTTCCCCCGGAGCGGGGGAAGTCGGCCCTCAAGGGGACGCCTTTGCGCTGCGCCGGAAACTTTGCCACCACCGCCAAAAGCCGTCCCCTTGGGGAAGGCGGCTGCGACCAACGGGAGCAGACGGAAGGGGTGAACTGCCGTCAGGTTTTGACTGAGGGAGTTCGTCCTCACCCCAAAACGCAACCAATTTGCAAAAAAAGTTACAATTTTTTCTTGAAAAAGGCCGTTTTTCCATTGACAGGCTTGTTATAATAGAGGTGTAGTATTTTTACGGGTCAGCACTCTGCGGCCCTTTGCGCTAACAACTGCGAATATTGCGATAAAAAGAAAGAGGCATTTGGATCATGACTAAAATCGATATCTTCTCCGGCTTCCTTGGCGCCGGCAAAACCACCCTGATCAAAAAGCTGATCACCGAGGCCTTTGCAGGCCAGCAGGTGGTGCTGATCGAGAACGAGTTCGGCGAGATCGGCATTGACGGCGGCTTTCTGAAGGAAAGCGGCATCCAGATCAACGAGCTGAACGCCGGCTGCATCTGCTGCTCTCTGGTGGGCGATTTCCGCACCGCTCTGCAGCAGGTGGTGGAGCAGTACCACCCCGACCGCATCGTCATCGAGCCGTCCGGCGTGGGCAAGCTGAGCGATGTGACCCGCGCCGTGGAGGGCGTGGCTGAACATCTGGATGTGCAGCTGAACAGCTTTGTCACTGTGGCCGATGTGAACAAGGTCAAGATGTATATGAAGAACTTCGGCGAGTTCTACGATGACCAGATCAGCCACGCAAGCTGCATCCTGCTCAGCCGCACCCAGACCGCCAGCGAGGAAAAGATCGCTGCTGCCGTGGCAATGCTGCGCGAAAAGAACCCCACCGCTACCATCGTGACCACCGCATGGGATCACCTGACCGGTGAGCAGATCCTGAAGGCCATGTCCACCAAGGACGACTTCAAGGCTGAGCTGATCGCCATGGCTGCCAAGGCCAACGAGGAGCACGCCCACGAGGACGAGGAAGAAGAGCACGAGCATCACCATCATCACTATGATGAGAACGGTGTGTGCAGCTGCGGCCATCATCATGACCACGATGACGATGACGACGAGGATGAGCACGAGCATCATCACCACGACCACGAGGAGCATGATCACGACCATGAGGATCACTGCTGCTGCGGCCACCACCACGATCATGATGAGGATGATGACGAACATGAGCATGAGCATCATCACCATGACCATGACGAGCATGACCACGACCATGATGACCACTGCTGCTGCGGTCACGACCACGATCATGACCACGAGGAGCACGAGCATCATCACGACCATGACGGTCATTGCTGCTGCGGTCATCATCATCACGATCACCACGCCGATGAGGTGTTCACCAGCTGGGGCGTGGAGACGGCCCGCAAGTTCACCAAGGCTGAGGTGGAGCACGCCCTCACCGAGCTGGATACCGGCAATTACGGCATGATCCTGCGCAGCAAGGGCATCGTGGACGGCGGCGCAGACGGCTGGCTGGAGTTCGACTATGTGCCCGGCGAGTGGGAAGTGCGCAGCCGCAGCGCAGACGTGGGCGGCAAGCTGGTGGTCATCGGCTCCAAGCTGAACGAGACCGCCATCGCCCAGCTGTTCGGCTGCTGACCCCTTCAGTCAACGCCTGACGGCATTGCCAGCTCCCCCAAGGGGGCGCCTATCATTGATAAAAGGAGCAACCATTTATTATGGCAAAAGAGATCCCGGTCTACCTGTTTGTGGGCTTTCTGGAAAGCGGCAAGACCAAGTTTATTCAGGAGACCTTTGAAGACCCCAATTTCGACTCCGGCGACAAGACCCTGCTGCTGGTCTGCGAGGAGGGTGAAGAGGAATACAACGAGAAGAAGTTCGCCTTCCCCGGCGTGACCGTGAAGGTGCTGGAGGATAAGTCCGAGCTGAACCCCCAGAACCTTGCAAAGCTGGGCAAGGAAGCAGACGCAGGCCGCGTGGTCATCGAGTACAACGGCATGTGGCTGCTGCAGGACTTGGCCGAGGCCCTGCCCGAAAACTGGCTGGTGTACCAGTGCATTGCCACTGCCGACGGCACCACCGCCCTGACCTACGCCCGCGACAACTCCATGCGCAGCCTGATGCTGGACAAGATCGCCCGCAGCGAGCTGATCGTGTTCAACCGCGCCGAGGCCGTGAACAACGATGACGCCCGGCAGGAGCTGCACAAGCTGGTGCGGCAGGCCTCCCGCAAGTGCGATATCGCCTACGAGTTCAAGGACGGCAGCGTAGCCTACGATGATATCCCCGACCCGCTGCCCTTTGATATCAACGCCGACCCCATCGACATCCCGGATGACGATTTCGGCATCTGGTACATGGACTGTCAGGACGAGCCCCAGAAGTACACCGGCAAGACGGTGCGTTTTCTGGCACAGGTCTGCCAGACCAATCGCGCCGGCAAAAACAGCTTTGTGCCCGGCCGCTTTGCCATGACCTGCTGCGTGCAGGACATCCAGTTCGTGGGCTTCCCGTGCAGCTACGATGGCTACAAGGCGCTGGAACAGCGCGCCTGGGTGCGGGTGACCGCCAAGGTGGGGTACAAGTTCCACAACATCTACCGGGGCAAGGGCCCGGTGCTGACCGCCGTGTCGGTGGAGCCCGCCGAAAAGCCCCTTGAAGAGGTCGTAACGTTCTCTTAACGTTTCTTTATAACAAGGAGGTTCTGGTATGAAAACTCTGTTCCGTATTCTTGGCACGGCTGCTGCCGTGGCCGTCACCGGCGCTGCCATCGTGGTGCTGGACAAGATCCTGAACCAGAAAGACCCGCTCCATGTGGAGGAGGTCGAGTTCCCGGAGGAGGCTGAAAAGGACGCCGAGGAGGCTGAAAAGACCGCCGAAGTCTACGCCGAGGCCGAAGCCAAGGAAGAGGCAAAGGCTGCCGATGCCGCCGCTGAAGCTGCCGATACTGCCGCTGAGGAAGCCGCACCGGAAGCCCCCGCTGAGGACGCACCCCAGACCCAGCCGGAGACCGCCGAAGAGCGCCCGGTGTACGACCCCGAAGCCCCGAACGCCAACCCCGTGGAGGCCGGCCCCGCCGTTGCCCCCAAGGACGAGAGCGGCAAGTTCGATGCCACCAAGATCGCCGATGCCAACGATTTCGGCGACTGGGAAGAGCAGGGCTGCAAGGGCTGAGAAAACAGCATGATTCCCGCATAGACGCGGATATCAGCTCCCCCGAAAGGGGGAGCTTTTTTGTGCTTGCAAAATGCCGCGCAGTTCACTATACTGGAAGAAAAACACCGATGGAGGGCAGCACCATGGCATATACCGATGATTGGGAAAGCTTGATGAACGGCGTGTTCGGCGCGGGCGGCAAGCTGAAGTTCGGCGGCGCACAGCCGCAGCCGGAAAAGCCGCAGCCCGAAAAACCGGCGGGCAGCGGCCTGCCGGACCTGAACGCGGCGCTGCTGGAGCAGCAAAAGCAGCTGGACGAAATGCTCAAGCAGCAGAACGCCCGGCTGAAAGCGCAGGATGCCGGGGTGCAGACGGCGCTGGAGGACAGCCGCCAGATGCTGCGGGAGATGGAAGCCGAGGGCTTGCTGGCAAAGGGCACGGCAGACACAAAACCGGAGCAGCTGGGCAGCTTTGAGGGCCTTGCCGCCGAGGTGAAAAAGACCGTCCTCGGGCAGGATGCCTTTGTGGACAGCGTGGTGCGGGCCATGCGCCGCCCCTTTGTGCTGGGCACCGAGGGCGCAGCCGCCCGCAATGTGATCCTGCTGTGGGGCGCACCGGGCACGGGGCGGCACTTTGCGCTGGCAGAGACCGCCCGCATCATGGCGGCGCGGGGGCTTTTGCAGAGCGACCGGATGGCGGTGATGGACCTTGCGCTCTACCCCGACCCCGGCGCGGAAAAGCTGTTTTTGCAGGACCTTTACGCCGCGCTGCACGCCCCGGGCGAGATCGTGGTGTTCGAGCACTACGAGAGCTGCCACCTCGGCTTTCTGCGCATCCTCTCCGACCTTGCGGTCAAGGGCAGTGCGCCCCTGTCCAGCCGGTATCTGGTCAACAAGGAGGGCATTCTGGTGGAAGCCGGCACGGCCCTTGCCCCCGGCGCAGTGAGCCGCATCGACCCCTGCGGCAAGTACCTGATCTTCTTCTCCCGCAAGGGGCGGGAGGCGCTGGCGGATAAGTTCGGCGCGCCCTTTGTGGCGGCGGTAGGGGATGTGTGCCAGACCGCCCCCTTCACCCCGGAAGCATTGGCGGCTCTGGCGGCGCAGCAGCTGAACGCGCTGGCGCAGCGGGTGCACAGCCGTCTGGGGCTGACCCTCGCCGCCGAGGCGGATGTGCGGGACTATGTGGCGGCGCAGTGCTCCAAGGAAAAGGGCGCAGAGGGGCTGGCAGACTGCTGTGACCGTATCTTCCGCGCCCTGAGCGAGTACTGCCTGCAGACCGACACAAAGCTATCCGGCACGGTGGCGCTGACCGCCGCGCCCGAAGGGCTGCAATTTGCCCTGAACGGCGCCGCCCCGGCAGACCTGTTCAGCCTGCTGCCGGCGGCCTGCACCGGCGCAGTGGAGCAGATCCGCGCCGAGCTGGATGCGCTGGTGGGGCTTGCCCCGGTCAAGGAGTATGTGTTCGGTCTGGCAGACAATTTGCAGGTGCAGCAGCGCCGCGCGGCGGCGGGCTTCAAGACCGCAAGCCTGTCCATGCACATGATCTTTACCGGCAACCCCGGCACCGGCAAGACCACCATTGCCCGGCTGGTGGCAAAGTACCTCAAGGCCATCGGTGCGCTCAAGGGCGGGCAGCTGGTGGAGGTGACCCGCGCCGACCTTGTGGGGCGCTACACCGGCCACACCGCCCCGCTGACCAACAGCGTCATCGAGAGCGCACTGGGGGGTGTGCTGTTCATTGACGAGGCGTACAGCCTGTACCGCGGCCAGCAGGACAGCTTCGGGCTGGAGGCCATCGACACCCTTGTAAAGGGCATGGAGGATCACCGGGACGAGCTGGTGGTCATCCTTGCGGGCTACACCAAGGAGATGGAGGTATTTCTCACCGCCAACAGCGGCCTTGCCAGCCGCTTCCCCAACAAGATCGAGTTCCCGGACTACACCGCGGACGAGCTGCTGGACATCACCGCCGTGCTGGCCAAGGGCAAGGGCTACCGCCTTGCCGAGGGCTGCACCTTCCCGCTGCTGGGCTACTACAAGCGCCGTCAGGCGCTGGACAGCCGCACCGCCGGCAACGGCCGCTTGGCGCGCAACACGCTGGAAAAGGCCATCTTCAACCAGAGCCGCCGCCTTGTGGCGGAGCCTGCCGCCCCCCTTGACCTCATCCAGCCCAGCGATCTGGAATTTGAGGAATGAGCGCGTATTTGTAAAAAACGAGGGGTCTGAAGCCCGCAGGCTTCAAACCCCTCGTTTTATTCATGCTGCTCCGCCAGCCCCTGCACCATCTCGTGCAGCTGGGCACGGACGGCGGCGGGGGCGGTGACCTCTACCTTGCCGCCAAAGCCGCACACCCAGCCGAAAAACTGCTGGCTGACGCAGATGGGCACGTCAAAGTGGAAGTGCTCCGCGTCCTCCGGGCAGAACACCGGCTCGCGGCCAAAGCGCTCCCGCATGACCGGCTCAAGGTCGGCAGCGCACCGCAGGGTGACCCGGTACTCGGTGCCGCCGAACATATTGAAGTGCTTGCGCAGGTAGGCGGGCAGGTCGAAGGTGCGGAAGAACTCCTTGCCCCGGCGCGGCTCGTCCAGCACCAGCACCCCGGCCATCCGGTCCACCCGGTAGTGGCGCACCGGAGGCGCTTTTTCGTCCTGATAGGCGATCAGGTAATAGCAGCCGTTTTCCCACGCCAGCTGCCACGGGCTTACGGTGCGCACGGTGCTGCTGCCCTTGTAGCGGAACTGCACCAGACACCCCCGGTTGATGGCAGTGTGCAGCGCGTCGATGCTGTACAAAAGGGTCTGGCTGTCGGTCTTGGGGCGGCCGTCCACATACACCTGACGCTGCAGCTGGGTGCCCTCGTAGTCGGAGCAGAGGGCTTCCAGTTTGTGGATGATGCGCTTGCTGGTGCGCGCCGAGATGACGCTGCTGGACTGTACCGCATCCACCAGCAGCTTCAGCTCCGAAAGCTCGAATGCACGGCTGGCCATCCAGTACCCGCCGCCGCGCCCCCGTTGCAGCTGGATGTCGTAGCCCAGACTGCGCAGGGTGTCGATATCGCTGTAAATGCTCTTGCGCTCGGCCAGAATGCCCTGATTTTCCAGCAGCTGCACCAGCTGGGGCACGTTCAGGCGGTGGTTCTCGTCGGTGCGCTGCTCAAGAATGCGCAGCAGCGTTACCAGCTTGGATTTCTGTCCTTCCTGCTTGGGCATGGGGCAATACCTCCGTCACGGTTTATTCCGGCAGCTTTTTGTCAAAGGCGGCGCGGCGCTGGGTGGAAAGGCGGAACATTTCTTCCAGCTTGTCCCGGTCGTCCGCCACAAGGGCGGCGCGCATTTCCTGCAAAGCAGAATCGAACTGGTCGATCTCGCTGATCAGGTTCTGCTTGTTCCACAAAAACAGCTCTGCCCACATTTTATCGTTGATGCGTGCAATGCGGGTCAGATCCCGGAAGGAGTCGCCGGTGTACTCGCACAGCGAGGTGTTGTCGTTGGCGCACATCAGGCTTACGGCAATGGCGTGGCACAGCTGGCTGACATAGCCGATCATCCGGTCGTGCTCCTGCACGGTCAGGGTGCAGATGTGCTTGAAGCCCAGCACCTCGGCCAGCTCCTTTGCCCACTGGATGCCCGCCGGGGTGTTTTTCTCGGTGGGAGTGATGATGAAGTTGGCCGGGGCAAAATTCACCTCGGCGGCGTGCTCCACGCTGGAAGTCTCGCGGCCTGCCATGGGGTGGCTGGCAATGAACTCCACCCCCGCCGGGCACAGCGCCTGCACCGGCTCCACAAGGCCGGTCTTGACGCCGGAAACATCCGTAAAGATGCACCCGGGCTTGAGTAGCTGGCCGTAGGTACCAAACCAGTCCAGCAGCGCAGTGGGGTACAGGCCAAAAATGATATGGTCGGCCTGCCGGACAAGATCCTCAAAATCATGGGTTTTGCCGGAGGCGATATAGCCGTGCTCCAGCGCGTACTGCAAGTGTCCCTCGCTGCGGTTGATGCCGTCCACATGGAAGCCGGCGCGGGTCAGCTCCAGCGCGTACTTGCCGCCCAGCAGACCCAGACCCACTACGAGATAACGTTTTGTTTTATCAAGCATCTTCTACCTCCACGCCAAGCGGCGCTGCATCTGCAAAAAAGCCGGGCCAGCTCTTCTGGATGGCTTCGGCATCGTCCACGGTCAGGGGCAGTGCGGCGGCAGCAGCCAGCACCGCAAGGCTCATGACCACCCGGTGGTCGTTGTGGCCGTGCAGGGGGGCGGCGGGGGCGTGCAGACGTCCGGCACACCCGTGCACCGTGATGGTGCCGCCGTCGCTTTCCAGCACGCCGCCGCAGGCGCGCAGCTCGGCTTCCATGGCTGCAATGCGGTCGCTCTCCTTCAGCCGCAGCCGCTCGGCGTTGCGGATGACGGTGGTGCCCTCGCACAGCAGGCCCAGCACCATCAGTACGGGGCCAAGGTCGGGGCAGTCCGCAAGGTCGATGTCCACCCCGTGCAGGGGTGCTTTTGCAAAGGTGACGCTGTCGCCTTCGCGGGTGAACACCGCGCCGCACCGGCGCAGGATGTCCAGAATAGCGGCATCGCCCTGCAAAGTGTCCGGTGCAAGGCCGGTGATGGTCACCCCGCCGCACACCGCGCCCAGCACCGCCGGGAAAGCGGCCTGACTGTAATCGCCCTCCACGTTGTAATCGCAGGGGCGGTACTGCTGCCCGCCGGGCAGCAGCAGGGTGGTTTCGTCCAGCCAGCGGCTGTGCACCCCAAAAGCGGCCTGCACGGCGCGGGTCATGTCGATGTAGCTGCGGCTCTCCACCGGGGGGATGAGGTGCAGCTGGCTGTCCCCGGGCAGCAGCGGCAGCGCGAACAGCAGCCCGCTGATGAACTGGCTGGACACGTTGCCCGCCAGCCGGTAGTCCCCGGGGGTCAGTGCGCCCTCCACGGTCAGCCCGGCAGAGGACTGCTCAAACCGTAGATTCTGCTCACGATATAACGTTTCGTATACAGATTGCGGGCGCTCCATCAGCCGCCCGCGCCCGGTAAAGGTGACCGGCTGGCCGGTCAGGCTGGCGATGGGGATCAAAAACCGCAGGGTGCTGCCGCTTTCGCAGCAGTCCACCGGGGCGGTCAGGGGCAGAAAATGCCCAAGCCCCTGTACGCGGGCATCGTCCGCGCCGGTGTCCACGGCGGCGCACAGCTGCGCGGCGGCGGACAGGGTGGCGGAGATGTCCTTGCTGAATTCCAGATGGGTGATGTGGGAGCGCCCCACAGCCAGCGCGGCGCACAGCACGGCGCGGTGCGCCATGCTTTTGCTGGGCGGCGCGGCGATCACGCCCCCGATGCCGCCGGGGGCAGGTCTGATGGTTACTAGCATAGCGGTGTTATCCTTTTGCAGATTTCCCCCCGGGCAGCGCTTCAGCGCCTGAGGGGGTAAACGGTTTACATCTCCCGGCCGATGGCCCAAGCCACCTGACGGCACTTTGCCATGGCCTGTGCAAAGGCGTCCGGGGTCAGGCACTGTGCGCCGTCGCTCCATGCGTGCTGGGGGTCGTAGTGCACCTCTACCTCCAGACCGTCCGCACCGGCGGCCACAGCGGCGATCATCATCGGCTCCACGAGATTGGACTTGCCGGTGGCGTGGCTGGGGTCTACCACGATGGGCAGATGGGTCTTTTCGTGGATGATGGGCACAGCGGAAAGATCCAGCGTATTGCGGGTGTATTTTTCAAAGGTACGGATGCCGCGCTCGCAGAAGATGACCTGCTCGTTGCCGCCGGCCATGATGTACTCGGCGCTCATGATCCACTCCTCGATGGTGTTGCACAGGCCGCGCTTGAGCAGCACCGGCTTGTGCATCTTGCCCACGGCCTTGAGCAGCTGGAAGTTCTGCATATTGCGTGCGCCGATCTGCACCACGTCCACATACTCCTCAAACTCCGGGATGCGGTCCTCGCTCATCAGCTCGGAGACGATGGGCAGGCCGGTGGCTTCGCGGGCCTTTACCATATCTAAGATGCCTTCGGTCTCCAGACCCTGAAAGGCGTAGGGAGAGGTGCGGGGCTTATAGGCACCGCCGCGGAACAGCGCCGCGCCGCCCGCCTTGACCCCCTGCGCGATGCGCAGCGCCTGCTCGGCGTTTTCGATGCTGCATGGGCCTGCCATGACGGCGATCTTTTCATTGCTGCCGATCTTCACGCCGCCGCAGTCGATGACCGAGTCTGCGGGGTGGAACAGGCGGTTTGCACGCTTATAGGGCGCGGATACGCGGGTGACGTTATCGATCCACGGGTTTGCCAGTACGTCCCGCTCGTCGATCTTGGTGGTGTCGCCCACCAAACCGAACACGTTGTAGTCCTTGCCGGTGATGAGAGTCACGTCCAGACCCTGCTTTTCGAATTTATCAACGATCTTTTCCAGCTCCTCTTTGGGAGTGCCTTTTTTGGTGGAGATGATCATGGGAGGTTGTTCCTTTCCTGTTTGTTCTTTACATCACGATATGCGCCTTAGTGGAGCCGTCGGTGCGCAGCAGCTGCGCCAGCCAGATGCAGGCGTGCAGGTAGCCCTGCGGGCCCTCGCCGATAAAATGTCCCTGACAGCCAAAGGACACCACGTCCGTTTTGCGGAAGGGCTCGCGCTCGTCCGGGGCGTCCAGCATCACCTCTACGGCGGGCACGCTGCACAGCCGCAGCGCGTCCAGAATGGCCACGCTGTAATGGGCGTAGCCGCCGGGGTTCAGCACGATGCCGTCCACCCGCCCCGGGGCGGACTGGATCTCGTCGATGAGATCGCCCTCGTGGTTGGACTGGCAGATGTCTGTCTCGATGCCAAGCTGGTCGCAGCCCGCCTGCACATAGTCCATCAGGCCGGTGTAGTCCACTTCGCCCGGCACGCCGGGCTCAGACCAGCGGGCCAGATTGATGTTTGGCCCGTTAAGAATCAAAAATTTCATCCAGTGCCTCCTGTGCAGCTGCCAGCGTCTGGGCCAGCGTGCCGGTGTTGGGGACCACCGCGTCTGCGGCGGCAAGGTACAGCGGGCGGCGCTGGGCTTCCATGGTGCGCAGTGCCTCGGCGCTGGAAGAAAGCGGGCGGTCGCCGCCCACAGCCAGCGCCTCCACCGGCCGGTCGATGAACAGCACCACGCCGTTCTGGCGCAGGGCGCGGACATTCTCTGCCCGCTTCACCGCGCCGCCGCCGCAGGAGAGCACAAGCCCCTTTTCCTTGCCGAAACGGGCGATCTGCGCGGCTTCCTTTGCGCGGAAGCTCGCTTCGCCCTCGGCGGCAAAGATATCCGGGATGCTGCGTCCGTCTGCCTTGACGATCTCCTCGTCCAGATCCACAAGGGGTCTGCCCAGCTGCTTTGCCAGCAGGCGGCCAAGGGTGGATTTGCCGCAGGAGGGCATGCCCACAAGGGCGATGTTCAGCGTCTCGCGGCGCAGCGCGGCGGTGATGCGCCGCACCTCGGCCGGGGCGTCCCCGAACTTGCGGCCAAGGAAGTATTCGGCGGCGTACACCGCCTGTGCCACCAGCATCTCCAGCCCGCCTACGGCTACCGGCACACCGGTTTCCTCGGCACGGAGGATGAGTTCGGTCTTGTTGGGGTTATAGACCACGTCCACCACGGCTTCCAGCCCGGGCATGGCGGCGACGTCCAGACTGCACACGCCCACGTTGGGGTACATCCCGGCGGGGGTGGTGTTGAACACCACCTGTGCGCCGCTGTGCACGGCTTCGGCGTAGCTTAACTCGCTCTTTTCCGGGTCGGGGGTGCGGCTGACCGTCAACACCTTGGCCGCGCCTTTGTCCAGCGCCACCGCGCGGGTGGTGTTGTGGGTGCCGCCGGTGCCTAAAATGAGCACGGTCTTGCCCGCAAGTTCCACGCCGTGGGCTTCGCACAGGTGGGCAAAGCCCAGATAATCGGTGTTGTAGCCGTAGAGCAGGCCGTTTTTGTTCACCACCGTGTTCACCGCACCGATGGCGCGGGCGCGGGGGTCGATGAAGGAGCAGTACTCCATCACCAGCTTTTTATAGGGGATGGTCACATTGATGGCCTTGAACTGCCGCCGCTGCAAAAAGGCGCGGGCGTCTGCCTCGGTGGGCAGGGGGCACAGCTCGTAGCTGTACCCGCAAAGCAGCTCATGGATGGTCTTGGAGTAGGAGTGTCCCAGCTTGCCGCCGATGAGTCCGTATTCCATCTCAGTCCTCCTTCCGGTAGCCGGTGGGGTCGGTCATCCACCGGGCACCGTACCGGGCGGTGAGCAGGTCGCCCACCGCAAGGGCGGCGGCGCAGGTCTGCACGATGGCGGCCCGGGGCACGATGCAGGGGTCGTGCCGTCCCTGAATGGACAGCTGTGCGTCTTTTTTTGCAATGTAGTCCACCGTGTCCTGCTGCTTGTAGATGCTGGGGGTGGGCTTGACGGCGGTGCGGAACACCACAGGCATTCCGTTGGCGATGCCGCCGTTGATGCCTGCGTTGTGGTTGGTGGCGGTGACCACCGCGCCCTCTGCCGTCATGCGGAAGGCATCGTTCGCTTCCGAACCGCGCAGCCCGGCAAAGCCGAAGCCGGTGCCGAACTCGATGCCCTTGACCGCCGGGATGGAAAAGGCCAGATGGGCGATCTCGCTCTCCACGCTGTCAAAATAGGGCTCGCCGACTCCGGCGGGCAGGCCGAGGATAGCAGTCTCCAGCACGCCGCCCACGCTGTCGCCCTCGGCACCGGCGGCGCGGATGGCGGCCTTCATGGGCTCCTCCACGGCGGCGTCCAGCACCGCAAAGCCCTCGGTCTTGGCGGTAAGTGTCTCCACCTGTGCCGCAAGGGCGGCGGGGTCGTCCAGCGCAAAGGGAGTATCTGTGAGCCCGGCGCACCGGGCAATGTGGGTGGTGATATCAATGCCCGCCCGCTGCAATGCGGCCAGCACGATACTGCCGCCTGCCACGAGGGCGGCAGTCACCCGGCCGGAAAAGTGCCCGCCGCCCCGGGCGTCCTGAAAGCCGTGGTACTTGGCGTAGGCGGTAAAGTCCGCGTGGCCGGGGCGCAGCAGGTCGGCGGTCTTGGCGTAGTCGCCGCTGCGGGTGTTCTGGTTTTCGATCATCAGGGCGATGGCGGTGCCGGTGGTGTGGCCGTTCACCACACCGGACAGCAGCTGCACTGCATCCGCCTCCACCCGGGGGGTGGAAAGGCCGTCGCCCCGGGCGCGGCGCTTATCCATGCAGGCGGCGAGAAAGCTCTCGTCCACCGGCACACCGGCGGCCATGCCGTCCAGCACCGCGCCCACGGCGCGGCCGTGGCTCTCGCCGAAGATGGTCAGCGAAAGGTCGCTGCCAAAGGTGTTTTTCATGGGTCAGTCCTCCATGCCCAGCAGCGGGCGCAGCCCCTCCACAGGGATGGTCTCGGCGCGCCAGCAGCCAAGGCCGGGCACCTTGATGATGGTGATCTGCCCGCCCTGCGCTTTTTTGTCGTGCAGCATCTCGGCCAGCACCTTTTCCTTATCATAGGCGGTGCGGGTGGGTAACCCTAAGCGGCGGTACACGCCGCGCACCCGCTTTTGCAGCGCCTTGGATTCGATCATGGGCAGCATGCCCAGCGCTACGCACTCGCCGTGGAACAGGCCGGTGGTGCGGCGTCCCTTGATGCCCTTCACCGCCTCGATGCCGTGGCCGATGGTGTGGCCGAAGTTCAGTGCCTTGCGCATCCCCTGCTCGGTCTCGTCCTGCTCCACGATGCTCTTTTTAAAGCGCAGGCTGCGGCAGATGATCTCACCGATGCGGTCGTCCACGTCCTCTTTTTCAAAGATGGAGAACAGCTCCGGGTCAGCCAAGAGACCTGCCTTGACCGCCTCGGCCAGACCGTTGATAAAGTGGCGGCGGGGCAGGGTGGACAGGGTGTCCGGGTCCACGATGACCAGCTTGGGCTGCCAGAAAGCGCCCACGATGTTTTTGGTGTCGCCCAGATCCACGGCGGTCTTGCCGCCGATGGAGGAATCGATCATGGAAAGGGTGGTGGTGGGGCAGTTGATAAAGTCGATGCCGCGCATATAGATGGAAGCGGCAAACCCGGCAAGGTCGCCCACCACGCCGCCGCCCACGGCTACCACAAGGTCGCCGCGGCCCATGCCGAAGTCCAGCATCTGGCGCAGCACGGTCTCCAGAATTTTAAAGCTCTTGCTGGCCTCGCCCTGCGGCACGGTGATGATGGTGGCGTCCTTGCACTGGTCGGCTACCATCTGGGCGTACTGTGGGGGCACACCGCTGTCGGTGACCACCGCCACCCGGCGGTCCAGCCGGGCGAACTGGTACAGGTTTTCCAGCGAGCCGCGCTTGACGATGATGTCATAGCTGCGCTCGCCCAGATTCATGGTCAGCTTGGTTCCGATAAAATCACTCATTTTGTATACACTCCTAACAGCCGCACCGTCCGGCAGGTGCGGTCAAGCTCGCGCAGCAGCGCGGCGGTCTCGCCGGCGGCGGCATCGCCCACCAGCTCTACGTAAAAATAATATTCAAAGGGGACGTGCGGCATGGGGCGGCTCTTGATGGACTCCATATTGAAGCCGCTGGCACCGATGACCTGGATCACCTCGGCCAGCTTGCCGGGCTTGTTGTCCACCGTGAACAGCAGCGAGAACCGGTTGCCCGCCGTGGGCTTTTCGCGGCTGAGCACGATGAACCGGGTGGTGTTGTCGCCGTCGGTGTTGATGTTGGGCACCAGAATTTCCAGCCCATACAGGGCGGCAGTCTCGGCGCTGGCAATGGCGGCCTTTGTCGGGTCTTTGCTTTCTGCTACGAACTTTGCAGCCATGGCGGTGTTTGCCATGGCGGTGGCGGGCAGACGGAACTGCTTTAAAAAGGTCTCGCTCTGGGCAATGGCCTGCTGGTGGCTGTACACGGTGCGCAGCTGGGAAAGCTGGGTGCCCGGCAGCACCAGAAGGTTCTGGGAGATGGGCAGGTCGTACACGTCCACCACCCACAGCTCCGGGTGGTTATAGCACAGGTCCAGCACGGCGGAAACGTCTCCGGCGTGGCTGTTTTCAAAGGGCACCACGCCGTGGGCGGCTTCGCCGGAGGCCACGGCCTCGAACACCTCGTCCCATGTGGAATAGCTTACAGCCTCGGCGTGGGGGAACAGCGCCTTGAGGGCAATGTGGGCAAACGCACCCTTCACTCCCTGATAGGCGGCGCGGTTGCACCCCAGCACGGCGGCTTCGTACTGCTTGGCAAGATCCATCATGTGCTGGACATGGTCTTTATAGTAAGGGCGCAGCGCGGGCTGCTGAATGCGGGCTGCGGCCTTTTCCAGCACGGCGGCCTCCCGGGCGGCATCGTAGATGGGCAGACCGTGCGCCCGCTTATATTCGGCCACCTGCAAAACGGCAGCCATCCGGCGCTCGAACAGCGCAGCCAGCTGCGCATCCACCGTGTCGATCTCGGCACGGGCTTGTTCCAGTGCGTCCATGGGGGTCACATCCTTTTTGGTCGGTTTTTGCGGGGATACCTAGTAAGTATACCATAACCGGGACAGGGAAACAACAAACCGCTCTTTATTTGAGAGTGGAGAAAATTTCAAATAAGCCTCGGGTAAAAAGACGAAAATAGAAAACAGAAACGCACCCACAGTCCGTTTTTGTACCCTGAAAAGCAGGGAAAACGGATTGTGGGTGCGGTGAAACAGAACTCCCTCAGTCAAAACCTGACGGTTTTGCCAGCTCCCTCTGGGAGGGAGCCTCTGGCGCGCCCGGAAACTTTGCGCTTTAGCCGGGAACTTTGCCGTCATGCCAAAGGCCCCATCTCCGAGGGGGCTGTCATTGAGCATAAGCGAAATGACTGGGGGAGTTTGATTATTTATTCTTTAAAATATCCTCCCAGCTGCGGGCTTTGCCGTAGTAGCGCCCGTAGGGGTTATCAAGGTCTGCGGCGCGGGGACCGGGCGGCGCGGGCGGCTGAGGTTTGGGGGTGCGGTCAAAGGTGAACCGGGCGGCGGGACCGCCGGTTTTGATGCGAAAACGCATATCTCAGCCCTCATCCGTCACGGTGGAGACAGCCCCGGCGGTCAGGTTTGCCCAAAGGGTCTCGCTGTTTTCCAGCAGGGAAGCGGATTCCTTCAGCCATGCGCCCCGGATGCCGATATAGTAATCTGCCAGCAGCTGCTGGCTGTCGCCGCTGGCGCTCTGCACCGCGTCCGAGGTGTAGCTGCCCAGCTCCATCCCGGTCAGCACCGGGCAGTCCGTCCAGCGGTAGACCATGTTCCACCAGTCGCTGTCGGCATCGGACTTGGGCAGATGGCCGTCCAGATACCGCAGGGTGCCGGTAGTCTGCTGGAAGCCTGCGGGGTCGTAGAGGATGAAAATGGAGCTGAGAGAGCTCTGGATATCGGTGGAAAGCTTGGTGGTGCCCGCCATGTCCAGATAGGCGTCCGAGTCCTCACTGTTGAAGGCCATGGTGTACTGGTTGATCTTTACCACCACCTTGCCGTCCCCGTTGCAGTCCTCGCCATAGGCGGCAAGCTGCTGTTGCAGGGCGGCGACGGTGGCCTCGGGCAGGTAGTAGGGGCTTACCACCGCCACGTTGTAATCCGGGTGGGTGGTCAGGAAATACTGCCCGATAAAGCAGTACGCCACGAACGCCCCGGCAATGCCGAAGATGAGTACCCATTTCAGGTTGTAGTCCCACCAGTTTGCCCAGCGCTCTTTGCGGCTGTACTGCCGCTCCTTGCGGGGCTTGAGGTCCTTGGGGTCAATGTTGCGTTCGTAACGGTAGCTTGCCATAAAATAATTCTCCTGTGTGATACGGTCGGGCAGTAGTGTGAAGATATTTCCAAAAGGCTTCCCCCGGACGGGGGAAGCCTTTAAGTGAAACGGTGATGAAAAAACTGTTACTTCATTGCGGCCAGAATGCTCTGGCGCACGGCGTCGGGCAGCTGCTTCTGCTCGGCTTTGCTCATGCCGGCGGTCT
Source organism: uncultured Faecalibacterium sp. (assembly GCA_934512105.1). GTDB lineage: Bacteria > Bacillota > Clostridia > Oscillospirales > Ruminococcaceae > Faecalibacterium. The sequence continues at coordinate 46,661 of CAKSWQ010000011.1, forward strand.
GGATGGGGGGCATGACCTTGATGCGCACGCTGCCCGGGCGGCAGCGGTTGCCGCTTGCCTCGAACAGGGCGCGGGCACCGGTCACAGCCACAGGCACCACCGGGGCACCGGTCTTGACCGCAATGCGGAAAGCACCGGCTTTGAACTCGCCTGCGCCGCCCTCTTCGCCCTTGTAGCGGGTGCCCTCGGGGAAGATGACGAAGCTGCGGCCGCCCTCCACGATGGCGGTGGCATCGTTCAGTGCCCGCACCGAGGCGCGCACATCGTCACGCTGCACGAACACGCAGCCCAGCAGCTTCATCCAGCGGTTGAGCAGGAAGATCTTTTCCAGCTCCTCCTTGGCAAGGATGCCGTGGGGCTTTTCCAGCCCGGCCAGCAGCAAAGGGATGTCGTAGTAGCTGCGGTGGTTTGCCACGAACACGCAGGGGCGGTCTTTGGGGATATTCTCCAGCCCGTCCACGGACAGGGAAACACCGGTCACCTTCAGGATGCCCCGGCTCCAGCGGGGGATATGCTGGTTCACGATCTGCTCCACGGTGGCGGTATCTCCGGCGGCTGCGGCGCGCTCGGCGCGGCGCAGGATGCCGTAATGCAGGATCATGTACCCGAACAGATAAATAAACATCGCAATGGTGCGAAGAATGCTCATAATAGTTTCCTCCTATTGCAAAAAATGCCATTGTCATTGTAGCACACTTTGGACAAAAAAGGGAGAGATAAATATTTTTTTACAATTAGCCCCGGTTGTATCTTGCAAAGTTGACAAAATACAGGTATATTTATATCTGTAAAGTCAGCACAATGGCACTTTCCAGACAAAACGCCTGCGGTGCCGGTTAAAAACGTAAGAGAGGTACCGCAGTTACTATGGGTCTTTTTCCTTCTGCCAACGATTTCAAGGCCGGTAAGGGTGTCGAAAAGGACGCTCCCCGCAAGACCGGCGTCGGCCGCTTTTTTGAGCTTGTAGGCCGTGATATGAACGGCATGTTCCTTGCAAACCTGCTGACCTGTGTCGGGTTTGTACCGGTCATCTGTCTGGTGTACATCGGCTTTTTGCAGAACAGCCTGCCGGTGATGCTGGGCAGCGCCGCCGTGGGCGGTCTGCTGGCGGGCCCGGCACTGGCCGGAATGTATGATACCGTCCTGCGCGCACTGCGCGATGAGGCGGGCTACTGGTGGGTGACCTACCGCAAGGCCTTCAAACGCAACTTTAAAGCCAGCCTTGTGCCCGGTGTGCTGTACACTGTGGTGGTCACGCTGCAGATCTTCCTCGTCTATTTCTGCTTCAATATGCTGTACCACGGCACCAATGTGGGCATCCCGCTGTGGGTGGCTACGGTGCTCAATCTGGTACTGTTCCAGATGCTGTTTGCCTATATGTGGCCGCAGGTGGTGCTGCTGGATCAGCCCCTGAGCCTGACCTTAAAAAACAGCATCAACTGCATGATCGCCTTTTTGCCCCACGCACTGGCTGCTGCCATCGTGCAGGTGCTGTTCTGGGGTGTGGTGATCTTATGCATGCCGCTGGGTCTGTTCCTGATGCTGATCTTCGGTTTCTGGTTCGTCACCGAGGTGTCCTGCCAGATCGTGTACGGGGATATCGACCGGGTGTTCCACATTGAGGAGAACATCCGTAAGATGAAGGACGCCGAGCTGGAAGCCGCCCTGAAAGAGGACTACGCCGATGACGGGGACGACACCCCGGAAGAATAAGTGATAATACTGCGGAAAGGAGCGATGTCCCATGGAACAACGGAATAATCTTGTGCTGCAGGGGACAGAGACCTTTTCCCGCGGGCAGCTGGACAACGTTGCGCTGGAAAACGGCGCACTGGTGCTGGACAGCGTGGCCGGGCGCAGCCTTTTGTACGGCAGCTACACCACCCCGGAGTTCGCCATGCCGGCTTTCTGCAACCTGAACGTCAGCTGGAACGCCAACGCACCCCGGGACACCATGGTGGAGGTGCGCTGCCGGGTATACGCGGCAGGGGCGTGGACAGGCTGGATGAGCTTTGGCAAGTGGGCACCGGATTACCCCCGGTGCAGCGTGTCCAGCCACAGCGAGGACGGCATGATCTTCCTGATGGGGGATACCGTCACGGTAGCCGCCCCGGGCGGCGGCACCGGCGTGCAATTGCAGGTGAACCTTTCTACCAACAATGATAAGGTCACCCCGGCGGTGCGTCTGCTGGCTGCGGCGGTGCGTCCCCTTGCGTGGGAAAAGCACAACGGCCACCCGCTGAACCGGCGGCTCTATCTGCCGGAATACTGCCTTTCCGCCCACGACCCCAGTTTTGGGCGGGAGATGGACCTGCCGCTGGTCATGGCGGCGCTGATGAACCGCTGGGGCGAGGATATCCTGCCGGAAGAAGTGGCCTACGCCATGGAGGACGGCAACACCCGCAGCACCGGCAACACCGCTTTTGCCGCCGCCGCAGCAGGCTGCTGCGGCTACCCCTGCTGGCAGGCGTGGATGGACCTTGCCGACCTGCGGGAGCAGATCCACGACGGCTGCTCGGTGGCAGTGCAGGTGGAGCGGCGGGTGCGCGGCCAGCGCGACCCGGTGCGGCTGTGGATGGGCTTGCGCGGCTTTGGCCACGATGACGCCGTGATGGCAGACTTTGTGCTGCTGAACGACCCCACCGCCGATACCGACGGTGCAGTGAACTGCACCATGGCGCTGGTGGATTTTATGCGTTACTTTACCGGCAAGGCCATTGCCCTGCGGCCAAAGCAGCGGGAGGCCGCAGCCGACCGTCCCCGGCGGCTGCGCTGCGACCTGCGCGCCGGAACCGAGCCGGGCACATACTACTTTGAGCGGCGGGGAGAGCCCGCAGACCTGCCGGAAGATTTTTCCGGCTGGATCGCCTGCGCGCCCCACGACGGCGTGGCGCACGCCACCACCGCCCACCGCACCTTTTTGCGCTGTACCCGCACCGAGGACGGCGGGGTACAGTTCCCGCCGGAGCTGCTGGCCGCAGGCGGGCGCTGCAGTGTGTATGCAGTGGACCAGACCGGCACCATGCGGGTGGCAGAGGTACGGCTGCCGAAGCCGAAGCCCGCGCCCGCGAGCACAGACCCCCAAGCCACTGGCCAGACCGGGGACGCCCCGGCACAGCCGTAAGCTTTTTCAGGGCGATATATGAAACAGGAGGAACACATTATGGCAAAGACGATCATCACTTTGGGCCGTGAGTACTGCACCGGCGGACGCTACATCGCAGAGGACGTGGCAAATGCGCTGGGCATCAAGCTTTACGACAAGGAGCTGATCACCATGGCAGCAAAGAACTCCGGCTTGTCGGAGGAGGCTGTTGCCGCCAGCGAGAAACGGCACACCCACAGCCTGCTGTACAGCCTGTACACCATGGGTAACGAGCTGCCGCTGGGCGATCAGGTGTTCATTCTGCAGAGCCGTATCATCAAGCAGCTGGCCGAGGAAGGCCCCTGCGTGATCCTTGGCCGCTGCGGTGACTACGTTCTGCGGGAGCGCAAGGACGTGCTGCGGGTGTTCGTGTATGCACCCAAGGAGTGGCGTTTACAGTACGCCAAGACCAACCCCCTGGTGAAAGCCAAGGACGAAAAGGGCATCAAGGACGAGGTGGAAAAGACCGACCGCAACCGCTCGGCCTACTACAACTACTACACCCAGAACCGCTGGGGCGATGCCCACAACTATGATCTGGCCATCAACGCCGCCCTTGGCCGCGAGACCTGCGTAAAGATGATCCTGGACGCAGCTGCCGCCAAGGAAAAGACGCTGTAAAACCCGGCAAGACCCAAGAAACAACGACAGAACGTGGGCAGGGCGCTTCTGCGCCCTGCCCACGTTTCCGGCAAGGAGAAAACGTGAAAACAAATCAATCGCAGACCGCACCCGCCGAGGCGCGGGAAAATATCATGGGCACCATGGAGATCAACCCGCTTTTGCTGAAACTCAGCATCCCGATGATGATCTCCATGCTGGTGCAGGCGCTGTACAACGTGGTGGACTCGGTGTTCGTGTCCCATGTCAGCGAGAGCGCCCTCACCGCCGTATCGCTGGCCTTTTCGTTGCAGAATGTCATGATCGCCGTGGGCGTGGGCACCGGCGTGGGCGTGAACGCCCTGCTGAGCAAGAGCCTTGGCGAAAAGAACCAGCGCCGCGCCAACGCCACCGCAGAAAACGGCATCTTCCTTTCTCTGTGCAGCTTTGCGGTGTTCTTTGTCATCGGCCTTACCTGCATGAAGCCCTATTTCTACGCCCAGACCAGTGACGCCGTCATCGCGCAGCAGGGCATCCAGTATCTTTCGGTGTGCTGCATCTTCAGTCTGGGTATTTTCACCCAGACCATGGGCGAAAAGCTGCTGGCTGCTACCGGCCGCACCCATCTGAGCATGATCAGCCAGCTGGTGGGTGCCGTGGTCAACATCATTCTGGACCCCATCTTCATCTTCGGCTACTGCGGGGAGGCGCTGTCCGGTACCACCGGTGCGGCAGTGGCTACGGTCATCGGCCAGTTCTGCGGCGCAGGCATGACCTTGTACTTCAACACCCGCAAAAACCCGGATATCCAGATCAGCTTCAAGGGCTTCCGGCCCAGCGCCAAGGCCATCGGCCGCATCTACACCGTGGGTCTGCCCAGCATCGCCATGCAGTGCGTGGGCAGCCTGATGACCTTTGGCATGAACCTGATCCTGATGGCCTTCTCGGCCACGGCGGTGGCGGTGTTCGGCGTGTACTTCAAGCTGCAAAGCTTTGTGTTCATGCCCATTTTCGGCCTGAACAACGGCATGGTGCCCATCATCAGCTACAACTACGGTGCCCGCAGACCGGACCGCGTGAAAAAGACCATCAAGCTGGCGGTGTGCTACGCCGAAGGCATCATGCTGGCAGGCTTCTGCATCTTCCAGTTCGCGCCCCGGCTGGTGCTGAGCATCTTTGCCGCCAGTGACGCCATGCTGGCCATCGGTATCCCGGCCATGCGCATCATCTGCCTGCATTTCCTGCTGGCGGGCGTCAGCATCGTGCTCAGCTCGGTGTTTCAGGCGCTGGGCAACGGCGTCTTCAGCCTCATCGTTTCGGTCTGCCGTCAGCTGTTCGTGCTGCTGCCGGCAGCGTGGCTGCTGGCACAGACCGGCAGCGTCAACAATGTCTGGTGGGCCTTCCTCATTGCGGAAGTCGTAAGCATCCTGATGAGCCTGGCCTTCTATGCCCGTATCAACAAGACCACCATCGCACCCCTGTACCACTGACCCGGGTGCGGGCAGCGGCCCTGCAAACGAAAGGAACGTGATCTCTATGGTAAAAAAGCTGAAGTGGAACCTGATCTTCATGAGCCTGCTGTATGTCGGGCTGGGCATTTTTCTGGTCATGAAACCCGGCACGGCGCTGAACATCGTCTGCTACGCTTTGGGCGGCGTGGTGCTGGCCTGTGCAGCGGTGCAGCTGATCCGCTACTTTGTGGTGGAGCGCGGGGTGTTCCAGAGCCAGCTTACCCTGATCTCCGGCCTTGTCTGCCTTGCGCTGGGCGTTTTTCTGCTGCTGCGCAGCGATATCGTGGTGAGCATCCTGCCCATCGTGTTCGGCCTGTTCGTCATCTTTGACGCCATCGGCCGGGTGCAGAACGCCTTGGATCTGCGCCGCTGCGGCTACGACAGCTGGAAGGGCTTTCTGCTGCTGCCGGTGCTCAGCGTGGTGCTGGGCGTCATCCTGATCATGAATCCCTTCGGTGCCATGGAGACGCTGGTGATGGCCATCGGCGTCATCCTGATCGTGGAGGGTGCCATCAACCTGCTCAGCGCCCTGTACACCGTGTTGGCCGTGCGCCGCTTTGCCAAGCTGCACCCTGAAACGCAGTCCGTGCTGGAAAGCATCACCGGCGAGGACCTGAACGGCGACGGCGTTGTCGCCCCGGACGTGACCCGCACCGATGCAGAGGCTACCGCCGTGGAACTGGACCATGTGGACGAGAGCGCCACCGTGGAACAGGAGGAGCGGGAGTAAGGAATAAACCCTCTCAGGCGCTCCCGCGCCAGCTCTCCCGAAGGGAGAGCCAAGCCGTAAAGCTTATCGCTAAAGTATCAGGCGCAATGAGAAAGTCCCCGGCAGTGCTGAAGCCGTCCCCTTGGGGAAGGTGGCTTGACGCGAAGCGGCAAGACGGAAGGGGTGACTTCCGGGCGCGCAGGCTTTCCGGTTCAAGTGCAAAGTTTCCGGTAGTGCACTTGCCTCTCCCTTTGGGAGAGGTGGCATGGCGTAAGCCGTGACGGAGAGGGCGAGCACGTTGCCCAAAAGCATAAATACGCAAATCTATAACAAGAAAAGGAACAAAATCATGGAAAAGTACGATCTGATCATCGTGGGTGCGGGCCCTGCCGGCATCTTTACCGCTGTGGAGCTGCTGCGCCACGGCAGCAAAAAGAAGATGCTGCTGGTGGAAAAGGGCAAGCCGGTGGAAAAGCGTCACTGCCCCAAGGCAGAGGTGGGCCACTGCGTCAACTGCCGCCCCACCTGCGCCATCACCACCGGCTTTTCCGGTGCGGGCGCGTTCTCGGACGGCAAGCTGAGCCTTTCTTATGAGGTGGGCGGCGACCTGCCCACCCTCATCGGGGAGGAGTTTGCGCAGGAGCTCATCGACTACACCGATAAGATTTATCTGGAGTTCGGCGCAGACCCCCATGTGGAGGGCATCTACACCGGCGAGGACATCAAGGAGATCCGCAAAAACGCCATCCATGCGGGTCTGAAACTGGTGGACTGCCCCATCCGCCATCTGGGCACCGAAAAGGCGCAGGAGCTGTATCTTGCCATCCAGAACTATCTGGCAGACAACGGCGTGGAGATGCGCTTCAATACCGAGTGCGAGAACATCATTCTGGAAGAGGACGGCTGCAAGGGCGTGCTGCTGAAGGACGGCGACAGCCTGCTGCCTGTATACGCGGACGAGGTGGTCATCGGCACCGGACGCCGCGGCGCAGACTGGCTGGAAAAGCTCTGCGCAGAGCACCACATCGCCCACAATCCCGGCACCGTGGACATCGGTGTGCGCGTGGAGTGCCGCAACGAAGTAATGGAAAAGGTGAACAAGGTGCTGTATGAGTCCAAGCTCATCGGCTATCCGAAGCCTTGGAAGAACAAGGTGCGCACCTTCTGCCAGAACCCCGGCGGCTTTGTGGCGCAGGAGAACTACGACAACGACCTTGCCGTGGTCAACGGCCACAGCTTCAAGGAAAAGAAGAGCCCGAACACCAACCTTGCCATTCTGGTGTCCCACAACTTTACCGAGCCCTTCAACCAGCCCATCGCCTATGCACAGAAGGTGGGCGAGCTGACCAATATGCTGGGTGCAGGCCACATCATGGTGCAGCGCTACGGCGATATTCTGGACGGTAAGCGCACTTGGCAGAAGGAGCTGGCACAGTCCAACGTGAAGCCCACGTTGAAGGATGCCGTGGCCGGTGATATCACCGCCGCCATGCCCTACCGCGCCATGACCAACATCATCGAGTTCATCAAGATGCTGGATATGGTGGTGCCCGGCTTTGCCGCCAACGAGACCCTGCTGTACAGCCCGGAGCTGAAGTTCTACTCCAATAAGGTGAAGATGGACGAGAACCTCGACACCAACATTCAGGGTCTGCACTGTCTGGGCGACTCCTCCGGTTGGACCCGCGGCCTGATGATGGCCTCGGTCATGGGCGTGCTCATGGGCCGTAAGCTGGCTGAAAAAGAAGGCTGCTGAAAGCGATTTGAAATGGCCGCCGCGTGCGCTTTGGCCATGATTCAAGGAATTTGATTTTTTATTTCGGTACCCCGGAGCGTCTGCGGACGCTCCGGGGTACCCTTTTCACAGAGATTTTTGGGCAAAAAATAGCGGAACACCCGCAGGGTGTTCCGCTATTTTGAATTTAAAAGCTTATTTTAGCCCTCAATGAGCTCCACGGTCTTCATCTTGACCGGGGTGGTGGGCTTGTCGTTCCAGTCGGTGCGGACGGCAGCGATCTTATCCACAACGTCCATGCCGGAAACCACCTTGCCGAAGGCGGCGTACTGGCCGTCCAGATGGGGGGCATCCTTGTGCATGATGAAGAACTGGCTGCCTGCGCTGTTGGGGTTCATGCTGCGGGCCATGCTGATCACACCGCGGGTGTGCTTGAGGGGGTTGTTGACGCCGTTAGCGGCAAACTCGCCCTTGATGTTCCAGCCCGGGCCGCCGGTGCCGGTGCCCAGCGGGCAGCCGCCCTGGATCATAAAGCCGGGGATGACACGGTGGAAGGTCAGGCCGTTGTAAAAGCCCTCCTTGACCAGCTTTTTGAAATTCTCACAGGTGATGGGGGCAACTTCCTCGTTCAGCTCGATATCGATGATGCCGCCGTCTTCCATAGTAATGCGAACCATAACGCTACAATACTCCTTTTGTGTTGACCCCGCAGCGGGGGTGTTGGGGGGCAGAAATGCCTGCCCGGATATCCCTTATAGTATACCATAGGTTTTGCCTGTTGCAACGATGCAGATGCAACGTTTTTGTGAATTATCTGCCCAAATAGGCTAAAAATGCGCGCCGCAACCGGAGTTTACGCTCTGGTTGGTGGACGCAACCGGGCTTTTGTGCTAGAATCGTGCCACAAAAACCACAAGAGAGAGCTTCCAAAGGAGGAAACGAATATGAAAAGTGATTTTATGACCAACCTTTTTTTCAGAGCGCTCCAGACGGTGAGCATAGCGACGATGATCGTACGGCTGCTGCTGCCGGTAGCCATCGTAGTTGCGCTCTATCTGCTCTGGCGCATCGCCCGCAATCTGGAAAAGCCGCCCAAGCTTACGGAGGAAGTCAAGATCGTGCGCAAGTCGCTTTCCGAGATGCTCAAGGAGAACCGCACCCGCTGCAAGATGACGCAGGAGTTCGTGGCCGAGAGCATTGGCGTGAGCCGACAGGCGGTGTCCAAGTGGGAGAACGGCACCTCGGAGCCGAACACCTCCAACCTGATGGCGCTGGCAAGGCTGTACGGCATCCCGGCAGAGGACCTGCTCAAGGGCGTGGAAAGCGCACTGGAAGCGGAAGGAAAATGACCCCCTCAGTCTCGCTGCGCTCGCCAGCTCCCCCAAGGGGGTGCCTGAACTCCCTCAGTCAAAACCTGACGGTTTTGCCAGCTCCCTCTGGGAGGGAGCCTCTGGCGCACCCGGAAGCTTTGTGCTTTAGCCGGAAAGTTTGCCGTTATGCCAAAGGCCCCATCCTAGAGGGGGCTGTCGAGCGCAGCGAGACTGGGGGAGTTTGCATCGCGTGAGCAGACGGAAGGGGTTTCACAATTCCCCCTGCATCTCCACCATATCCGCCCAGAAGCGCTTGGGGCAATGGGTCATGCGGCCTTTTTCGTTGTGGCGCGCTTTGATCTCCAGCGTTTTGTAGAACTGCGTCCACAGCGCCTGAAACTGCTGCTCCCGCGCGCTGGGCGGCGGCAGTTCCAAGGGCGCTGCCAGTTCCAGCAGCTGCGTCTTGTGCCCCTCGTGCAGCAGCACCGCCTGATGGACGGCATCGTAGATCATGAAGTCCTCCTCCGGGAAGCGTCCGCAGAAGTGTGGGCGCAGCAGGGGAAGAATATAATTTTTGGGGTGGATGACTGCGCCCAGCATCCCATTGTGCTCTTCGAACCGCACAAAGCCCTGAAACTTGTCTACCTCCCAGTCCAGATTTTTTTTCATGGCGTAGAGGGGCGCGACCACCGGGTGTCCCTCCCGCCTGACCGTGCCCGAGCCCAGCGCAAAGGCCAGATGCAGAAAGCGGAGCAGAAGCAGCTCCTTGTCCTCCTGCCCGGAGAGAAAATCCCGGCTGACAAGGTACTCGGTCTCTGCACCCAGCTTTTTGCCAAAGCTGGCGAACACCCGCCGGGCAATGGCGGGGTCGGTGGGGATGTCCTTGACCGGGTAGAGGGTGGCGGTTTCCCGCTGGGGCGTCCACACCGCAAAGGGAAGCTCGTGCTGGGCAAAGCTTTCGTACACGCAGCACAGAAAGCCCTCAAAGCTGCCGTCGTACAGGTAGACCACGTCAGCATCGTGCAGCTTGCGCGCCCCTTTGGGGCTTACAGCGCCTTGGCAAGACATTGCACCGCCTCCTCCCGTACCATGCGGACAGCTGCCCGGGGCGGCACGCCCTGCCCGATGAGGTTGTCCACGGCGGGCGGGCTGAACAGGCTCAGCTGCTCGCAGCTGCCGCTGAATACGTTGGGGTCGATGAGCGCCCGGGTGATGCGCTCCCGCCCGGCACTGCCGCGCCCCGGGTGCGCCCCGGAAAAGCCCCGGCAGGTGATGAAATACTGCGCCCGCTTGAGCACCACGCCCATGCGTTTCAGCTCGTCCAGACCCAGCGCCGCCTGCTTGCGGGCGCGCCAGATGCGCCGGGCGCTTTTGGGGCCGATGCCCGGCACCCGCAGCAGCATCTCGAAGGGGGCGCGGTTCACGTCCACCGGGAACAGCCCGTAGTGCTGCACCGCCCAGTTGCATTTGGGGTCCAGATAGGGGTTGAAGTTGGGGTTATCCTTATCTAAAATTTCGTCTGCCTCGAACTGGTAGAACCGCAGCAGCCAGTCGGCCTGATACAGCCGGTGCTCCCGCAGAAGGGGCGGCTTTGTGTCCAGCGCGGGCAGGCGGGTGTCCTCGGCTACCGGGATGTAAGCGGAGTAAAACACCCGCTTCAGCCCATATTTCTGGTACATCCCCTCGGTCAGCTTTAAAATGTGGTAGTCCGTCTCCGGCGAAGCGCCCACGATCATCTGGGTGCTCTGCCCGGCGGGGGCAAATTTAGGCGCGTGGCGGTAGAGGGTAAGCTCCTCCCGGCTGGCAGCGCCGGATACCGCGATCTGCTTCATGGGGCGGAAGATGGAGTGCCGCCCCTTGTCCGGGGCCAGCAGGTTCAGGCTGCGCTCGCTGGGCAGCTCCACGTTCACGCTCAGACGGTCGGCCAGATACCCCAGCTGCTGCAAAAGCTCCGGGCTTGTGCCCGGGATGGCCTTGGCGTGGATGTAGCCCCCAAAGCGGTATTCGCTCCGCAGCAGCCGCAGCACCGCCAGCATCCGCTCGGTGGTGTAGTCCGGGGTGCCCAGCACCGCGCTGGACAAAAACAGCCCCTCGATGTAGTTGCGGCGGTAGAACTCCATGGTCAGCTCTGCCAGCTCCCGGGGCGCAAAGGTGGCGCGGGGGATATCGTTGGAGCGGCGGTTGACGCAGTACCCGCAGTCGAAGGAGCAGCAGTTGGTCATCAGCACCTTGAGCAGGCTGACGCAGCGGCCATCGGCGGTAAAGGCGTGGCAGCAGCCCGGGGCATAGCAGCTGCCCACCGTGCCCGGGCGCGCGGTGCGGGACGCCCCGCTGGAGGTGCAGGCAACGTCATATTTGGCGCTGTCGGCCAGAATGGTCAGCTTGTCCATCAGGGTCTGTTCCATGCAGAAAAACACCTCCAAAGGGGATAAAACCGGGAAAAAGGGTCAAAAAATAAAGCCATGCGCAAAACAGCAGATGGCTTTATGAAAATAAGGGAGAGAGAAACAGCCCCTTCTGCGCCCTTTCCCGTGAAAATGCGTTTGGAGCACTCCGCGTTTGCGTAGCAATGAAAGCCCCAGTGGGGCTTTCAAGCGGCGGAGCGGTCTGCGTTAGCAGATGGAGGGGCTTTGCCCCGACAAGTTCCGCAGAGTGCGACAAACGCACAATTTAAAATAAAATTTCCGCTGAATATGCCCAGAGCAGCGCGGAGGGCATTCTAAATCAGCGCACTTACCACTTGGCCTTGGTCTCTACCACGCGGCCTGCAATGTGCAGATGGTTCAGCTCCTCGCCCTTGATGACCATTTCATGATAGGCGGGGTTGAAGGGCTGTAATACCACACAGTTGCCGCGCTGGATGTAGCGCTTCAAAGTGCCCTCGCCCTCGTCGCCGTAGATCAGCACGCCCAGATCGCCGTTTTCCAGCGTGTCCTGCTTGTGCACCAGCGCAAGATCGCCGTCCTGAATGCGGGGCTCCATGCTGTCGCCGCGCACCACCAGATAGAAATAGTTGGCGGGATCCTTTACCCGGGCATACTCCTGCCCGTAGTCCTCTTCAAAGGCCAGTGCACCGTAACCGGCCTTTACCGTGCCGATGACCGGGATCAGGCTCTCGGTGTAGCTGCCGAAAAAGCGCTCCTCGGGGGCAGAAACATTGCTGACCGGGCGGTACAGCCCCAGCAGATAGTCCGCCGTGGTGTTCAACAGCTCCGCGATGCGGGCCACGGTGGTGGGGTCGGGGGAGGATTTGCCGCTTTCCCACTTGCCGACAGCCTGCTGGGTGACCCCCAGTCTGGAGGCAAGCTCCGCTTGGCTGACGCCCTGCTTTTTGCGGCACTG
>CAKSWQ010000012.1 GCA_934512105.1 uncultured Faecalibacterium sp.
GTAGTAGTCGGCGCGGTCGGCAAGGCCTACCTTGGCAAGCATCTTCATGCCGATTTCATCCGCCTGCTCCTTGGGCAGCTTACGCGCCACAATCAGCCCCTCGGTCACGTTTTGCAGGGCGGTCTTGTTGCGGAACAGGTTGTAGTTCTGGAACACAAAGGCGGTCTTTTTGCGCAGCCGGGCAATGTCGGCGCGGCTGGCATGGGCAAGGTCGAAGCTTTCGCCGTCAAACACCAGCTGCCCGGCATCGGCAGTTTCCAGAAAGTTCAAGCACCGCAGCAGGGTGGTCTTGCCGGAGCCGGACGGCCCCAGAATGGCCACCACATCGCCCTTTTCCACGGTCAGGTCTACCCTGCGCAGCACAGGCAGCTCGCTGGCGACCTGCCGCGCACCGGGGCGGTGGAAAAGGCCGGGTTTTGCGTAGGTGCGGAAGGTCTTTTGCACATTGCGGATCTCAAGCATAGCCATAGGTGCTCACCTCCCTTTTTATTGAAAGCCGCGGGCGTTGAGCTGGCGTTCCAGCAGCGCCTGCAGCTTGGTGATGACGGTACAGAACAGCAGATACACCACAGCCACCTCGCAGTAGATGGGCAGGAAGATGTAGGTGCGGGCGGCTACCCGCTGCCCGGCCATGAACAGCTCTGCCACCGTGATGTTGGACGCCAGCGAGGTGTCCTTGATCATGCCGATGAGGGAGTTGGACAGCGCAGGCACGGCGGTGCGCAGCGCCTGCGGCAGCACGATGCGGCGCATGATCTGCCACCAGCTCATGCCCACGCAGTACCCGGCCTCCAGCTGCCCCTGCGGCACGCTTTCCAGCGCACCGCGCATGGTCTCGGCGCAGTAGGCACCCTCGTTGAAGGCAAAGGCGATGACCGCCGCCGGAAAGGCGTCCAGCATGATGCCCACGCTGGGCAGGCCGTAAAAGATGATGAACAGCTGCACCAGCAGCGGGGTGCCCCGGATGACCCAGATGTAGAACCGGGCGATCTGCCGCAGCACCGGCACGTTGGCGTACTGCACCAGCGCCACCGCTACTGCGATGATCATGGCAAAAAAGAAGGAGAGAAGGGTCAGCGGAATGGTCATGGTCAGGCCTGCCGTCAGGATGCGGGGCAGCGCCTCCACCAGCACGCCGACCGTGCGGTTGGATAAAAGTGCTTCAAACATCGGTTTTTCCTCAAAGCTAAAAAATGCTCAAGTCGGCAAAGCCTTTGCCGACTAAAGCAGTATATACCTTAAAGTAGAGTTTAAGTCAAGAGACTTGGTCACAAATCCCTACAAAACCTACCAGAATACTATAATAGCATGAAATGCCCCGCAGCGCAAACGGTTTGCACAAAACGTGTGATGTGACCGAAAAATTGCATAAACTTGTTAAATATTTGTGCAATGCGGCAGATGCTTGACGCTGTGGGCGCTTTCGTGTACAATGGTCATAGTAGTGCGCGGCTGCGGGGCAACGGCCCGGCGCGGCGCAAATCCACCGGCAGGGGGCTTGCCCCTTGCCCGGTGCAGACACGGAGGATACGAACGTGAAAAAGTTTAGTATTGGTGTTCTGGGTGCAGGCACCTGGGGCATGGCTCTGGCACGGATGCTGACCGTCAGCGGCAACGATGTGCAGGTGTGGTCGGCCATTGAGGCCGAGGTGGACAACCTTTCCACCACCCGGGTACACCCCAATCTGCCGGGGATGGTCATCCCGCAGGAGTTGCGTTTTACCAAAAGCATAGAGGAAGTGTGCACCGGCAAGGACGTGCTGCTGTTTGCAGTGCCGTCGGTGTTCGTGCGCTCCACGGCGGCCAAGGCGCGGCCCTATATCCGCTCCGGCCAGATCATCGTGGACGTGGCAAAGGGCATTGAGCCCGATACCTTATATACCATGACCGAGATCCTTGCCGACGAGCTGAGCCACGAGAACGGCCCCCGGGCGGTGCGTCTGGTGGCCCTCAGCGGCCCCACCCACGCCGAGGAGGTGGCGCTGGATCTGCCCACCACCATCGTTTCGGCCAGCCCGGATCTGGAGGCTGCCGAGGTGGTGCAGGAGGTGTTCAGCAACACCTGTATGCGCGTGTACACCAACTCTGATATCAAGGGCGTGGAGCTGAGCGGTGCCATGAAGAACGTTATCGCGCTGGGCGTTGGCATCTCCACCGGCCTTGGCTACGGCGATAACGCCCGCGCTGCCCTGATCACCCGCGGCATTGCCGAGATCGCCCGGCTGGGCGTGGCTATGGGCTGCAATCTCCAGACCTTTGCGGGTCTGGCAGGTATCGGCGATCTGATCGTCACCGCCACCAGTATGCACAGCCGCAACAACCGCGCCGGTATCCTGATCGGCAAGGGCGAAAGCCCGGAGCAGGCCGTGAAGGAGGTGGGCATGGTGGTGGAGGGCATCAACGCCCTGCCCGCCGCCATGGAGCTGGCCGAGAAGTACCATGTGGAAATGCCCATCGCCCAGACGGTGAACGCCATCGTCAAGGAGGGCATGAGCGCCAGCGATGCGCTGCGCAACCTGATGTCCCGCGACCGCAAGAGCGAGATGCCGCAGGGCTATGAGGGCGTGTGAGCCTGAATGATTAAGAAAGGGATCTCCGGAAACGCCTGCGGGCATTTCAGGAGGTCCCTTTTCTGTTTGGGGGAGCAGGGGAAGTGCAGTAAAATTATTAAAACTTTTTACAGAAAACAGACACAAAAGGGTAGAAGGTCGGCAAACTTTCTGCTATACTGAAAACGATAGAATTTTTGGTCAGTGCAGCCGGAACAGGGCGGCGGGCGCTGGCACTGCAAGAAGGAGGAATGAGCTATGCCCTCTACCTATGCACACCGCCGCTTTGGCGCAAATGTGCTGGATCATCTGCCCGCGCCGCTGCGGGAAAAGCTGGAGGCGCACCGGGAGCTGTACGATATCGGCCTGCACGGGCCGGATCTGCTGTTCTATTATCATGCGGAAAAGTCCACCCCGGTCGCCGCACTGGGCAACGCCATGCACGACGAGCAGGGCAGAACGTTCTTTGACCGGGCACGCCGAGTGGTGCACGAGGAGGCCGACCGCGAGGCGGCGCTGGCCTACGCGCTGGGTTTTGTGTGCCATTTTGCGCTGGACAGCACCTGCCACCCCTTTGTGGAGCAGTTTACCCGGGAGAGCGGTGTGACCCACTGCGAGATCGAGACCGAGTTCGACAATATGCTGCTGCGCCGGGACGGCTATGACCCGCTGACCTTCTTTACCGCCAGCCATATCCACCCCAGCGCAGAGAATGCCCGGGTCATTGCGCCGTTCTATAAGGATATCTCGGAGCAGACCGCGCTGGAAGCCCTGAAGGGGATGATCACGGTGCATAAGGTGCTGCAGGCCTCGAACCCGGTCAAGCGCTGGGTGGTGCTGACCGGCATGAAGGTGCTGGGCAAGTACGATGGGATGCACGGCCTTGTGGCAAACCCGCAGCCGAACCCGCAGTGCACCGAGAGCAACCGCAAGCTGGACGCGCTGTATGCCAAGGCGCTGCCGCTGGCAGAGCGGCTGATCTTGGAGTATGTGGCAAAGCTGGACACGGACGAGCCGCTGGACGCCGCCTACGACCACACCTTTGGGGAGTTTTAAAAAACGCGCCGCCCGGCGGTGCAAGGGGAAAAGGGAAAATACGATGAAAACTGAAAAATTCAAGGTGACACCGCTGGAGCGGGCATGGATCTTATACGATGTGGGCAACTCGGCCTTTGTGCTGATGATCGCCACGCTGGTGCCCATCTTCTTCAATGCGCTGGCCGAAGCAGGCGGCGTGAGCAAGGTGGACTATCTGGCCTACTGGGGCTACGCAAGTTCCATCGTCACGGTGGTCACCGCCATTCTGGGTCCCATTCTGGGCACGCTGGCCGACACCAAGGGATTTAAAAAGCCCATTTTCATGCTCTGCCTCTTTGTGGGCGTTATCGGCTGCTGTGCCATGGGTCTGGCGGGCACATGGCTGGCCTTTCTGGTCATTTTTATCATCGCCAAGATCGGCTTCTCCGGCAGTCTGGTGTTTTATGATTCCATGCTGGGCGATGTGACCACCCCGGAGCGGATGGACATGGTGTCCTCCCGCGGGTACGCATGGGGCTATATCGGCAGCTGCGTGCCTTTCGTGGTCTGTCTGGCGCTGGTGCTGGGCAGCAGCGCAGTGGGGCTTAGCCAGATGACCGCGCTGTCCATTGCGCTGGTCATTACTGCCGTATGGTGGCTGGTGGTCACCCTGCCGCTGCTGAAAAAGTACCGCCAGATCAACTATGTGGAGGTGGAGCGGCACGCCATCCGCCAGAGCTTTGTGCGCATCGGGCAGACTTTGAAGCACCTGCCGCAGGATAAGCAGGTGTTCTGGTTCCTGCTCGCCTTCTTCTGCTACATCGACGGCGTGTATACCATCATTGATATGGCCACCGCCTACGGCACGGCACTGGGACTGGACACCACCGGCCTGCTGCTGGCGCTGCTGGTCACCCAGATCGTGGCCTTCCCCTCGGCGCTGATCTTCGGCCGCCTGAGCCAGAAGTATGAATCCAAGACCCTGATCCCGGTGTGCATCGCGGCCTATACCGGCATTGCCGTCTTTGCCTTCTTCCTGAAGAGTCAGTGGCAGTTCTGGGTGCTGGCTGTGGTGGTGGGCATGTTCCAGGGCGGCGTGCAGGCGCTGAGCCGCAGCCACTTTGCCAAGA
This sequence comes from uncultured Faecalibacterium sp., assembly GCA_934512105.1. GTDB lineage: Bacteria > Bacillota > Clostridia > Oscillospirales > Ruminococcaceae > Faecalibacterium. The sequence continues at coordinate 4,697 of CAKSWQ010000012.1, forward strand.
TCATCCCGCAGGAAAAATCCGGCGAATACTTCGGCCTGTTCGACATCTGCGGCAAGGGTGCATCCTTCCTTGGCACCATGATCGTCAGCGTGGGCAGTCAGCTGACCGGCAGCGCTAACATGGGCGTTGGCTCCATTGCCATCCTGTTCGTCATCGGCTTTGTGCTGTTCGGCATTTCCACCCGGACAGAGGAGACAAAGCGGGTCTGACCACTTTATGAAAAAAACGAAGCCCGGAGCGTCTGCGGACGCTCCGGGCTTCGTTTTATCTATCACTCCTGCCCGCAAAAGGAGCCGCTGTACAAAATGCTATCGGGCGGGGGCAGCGTGGACAAAATTATCGTGCAAAAAATACATCCTTGAAAAAAGTAGAATTAACCTATTGACAAACTGGGTAGAACGGGATATAATGCAGACATCCAATCCACCAGTCTTGTAGGGAAATGAAACAGAGGTTCCCCGGCGGGTGGTGCATAGAGGGATGGAAAAGTTTTACCGGAAGGAGGGCACAAAGATGAAGCTGATCTGGAAAGAACTGCTGCACGCGAATTATCGCTGTGGGCGAATGCATACCAACCGGGCACAGGCATCGGATGTGTACTGTATGTTGCCCTCGGCTGCGCGAATGTGCACCCGAATGTGACAGCAGCAGCTCCGGTGGACCACACTGCCCGGTGCGCCTTTGAAAACGCATCGGGATTTTTTGTACACAACAATAATACTTTTGGTATATAAATGGAGGTAAATAACAATGTCTGAATATAAATTTGAGACCCTGCAGCTTCATGTCGGTCAGGAGCAGGCCGACCCCGCCACCGATGCCCGCGCGGTGCCCATCTACCAGACCACGTCCTATGTGTTCCGCAACAGCCAGCACGCCGCCGACCGCTTTGGTCTGGCCGATGCAGGCAATATCTACGGCCGTCTGACCAACTCCACGCAGGATGTGTTCGAAAAGCGCATTGCAGCACTGGAGGGCGGCGTGGCAGCACTGGCTACCGCTTCCGGTGCAGCCGCCATCACCTACACCATTCAGGCACTGGCACAGGCCGGTGACCACATCGTGGCACAAAAGACCATCTACGGCGGCAGCTACAACCTGCTGGCACACACCCTGACCCAGTTCGGCGTCAACACCACCTTCGTGGATGCCCACGACCTTGCACAGGTGGAGGCCGCCATCCAGCCCAACACCAAGGCTGTCTATCTGGAGACACTGGGCAACCCCAACAGCGATATCCCGGATATCGACGCCGTTGCCGCCATCGCCCACAAGCACGGTCTGCCGCTGGTCATTGACAACACCTTCGGCACCCCGTACCTCATCCGTCCCATCGAGCACGGCGCAGACATCGTGGTGCACTCTGCCACCAAGTTCATCGGCGGCCACGGCACCACGCTGGGCGGCATCATCGTGGACAGCGGCAACTTCGACTGGAAGGCCAGCGGCCGTTACCCCAACATTGCCGCCCCCAACCCCAGCTACCACGGCGTCTCTTTTGCGGATGCCGCAGGCCCTGCCGCATTCGTTACCTATATCCGCGCCATCCTGCTGCGTGATACCGGCGCTACCATCTCCCCCTTCAACGCCTTCCTGCTGCTGCAGGGCACCGAGACCCTGAGCCTGCGCATCGAGCGTCATGTGGAGAACACCAAGAAGGTGGTGGAGTTCCTTGCCAACCACCCGCAGGTGGAAAAGGTGAACCACCCCTCGCTGCCGGATCACCCGGATCACGCTTTGTACCAGAAGTATTTCCCCAACGGCGGCGCATCCATCTTTACCTTTAACATCAAGGGCGGCCGCGAGGAAGCCTTTACCTTCATCGACAACCTGAAGATCTTCTCTCTGCTGGCCAACGTGGCGGACGTGAAGAGCCTTGTCATCCACCCGGCCTCCACCACCCACAGCCAGCTGACCGATGCAGAGCTGGCTGAGCAGCAGATCTACCAGAACACCATCCGCCTGTCCATCGGCACCGAGCACATCGATGACATCCTTGCCGATCTGGAGGCCGGTTTTGCAGCCGTCCGCGGCAAGTAAGCAGCTATTCTCTTTCCCGCAAAGGGAATGTGATCTTCCTTTTATTCCTGTCCAAGCCTCCATAAGTGTGCGACAAGACCCCCGGCTGTCCGCCGGGGGTCTTGTCATCGTTAAAAAAGTGGCTCAGAAACGCCTGTGGGCGTTTCTGAGCCACAAATTATAAAACTATTTTTCCGCTCAGCGGCCGATCAGCAGATCGCGGCGGCAGCGCAGACCCACAGAGAGGGTAGCGCTGCTGCCCAGATGCCGCAGGGTGACGCGGGTACCGGACTTCTGCCCCTCGCACAGCAGCGAGAGGTTCAGGGTGGTGGTGTTCTTCTCGGTCACCAGCACCAGCGTTTTCACGCCGTTGGCCTGCAAAGTCTGCATATCCTCGATGGTGGTGCGGAAGGTAGCTACCTCGGCGGGCACGTCCAGCGTCAGCACGCCGTCCTTCTGGCGGGCGGTGTACAGCAGCTGCTTGCCCAGCAGACCCTTGACGGTGTAGCGCGCCTCGGTCTTTGCGGTGTCGGCCAGCTCATCGCCGGAGATCAGCATAATGTTGCCCTGAATGGGGTTACCCTCCGGGGCACCGTAGCCGCCGTAGCTGGGGTCTTTTTCGCCCACGGCAACATCGGCACTGTGCAGTGCGATGTCACCCTGCACCATCTGCTCCTGCGGGGGCAGATAGCCCTCCACGCAGGTGGAATCAACCTCGGCGGCAAATGCGCCCACGCTCAGCATGGCAGCGGCACACACCGCCACAGCGGCACAGCTCAGGGTACGGACAAACTTTTTGTTCAGCATCTTCATAGGAAATACCTCCTGAAAACGGCAGCCGCAGGGACTGCCTTTGTTTTTTGCATCATAATCGTTTTTTAAAACCATGGTTCAGCTGCGGCGCATCCACAATGGAAAACCGCCGTATCTGCTTTATAAACGGATACGGCGGTCGAATTATTGCAAAAGATTCAAATTTTTTTATTTTCAGGAGAAATGATGGCAACAAAAAAGATTGACCGCCACAGCTACCAACTTGTGCAGTCAATCTTTTTGGCCAGTGGGACGGAAAGCTGACCCTTTGCAGATCGGAGTCCCTTCTGTTCACCATCGCGTGATTTTCCGTTGTTATACATTGTATTTTACCGGAAAATATGTTATTCTAGCTATAAGGCGCTGATTTGCAAGATCGGTGGTCATGCTTTTCGTCTCGCACGCTGTTTCACCTACATGGAACGAAGCAGGGGTTCGCGGGAGGAGAACTTTTTTGTAAGTACCCGACCCGGAGCCCTGAAGGCGAAGGGAGGGAGAGATGCTGTGAATCTGACAGAATTGTTGGCATTGCTGATGTTCATTCTTGGTCTGCTTACGCTGATCGTGGAAGTCATCCGGCTGACCTTTGAGGTCACGACCTTTTATCAGAAACAGGAGCACGAAAACAAAAAAGATTGACCGCCACAGTTTCCAGCTCGCGCAGTCAATCTTTTTGACCAGTGGGACGGAAAGCTGACCTCTTGCAGATCAGCGTCCCTTCTATTTATAGTATAGTGCCTTTTACCGGCTTTGTCAAGGGCAGCCTGTGGTGTTTTTTACAGCGCGGACTGCTCTTTTTCTGCGCTCTCCGGTTTGTTTTCTGCATCATCGCGGTTGAGGATATCCATAAACTCCTCGCCGGTGATGGTCTCCTTCTGGTACAGGTACTGTGCCAGTTCGTCCAGCTTGGCGCGGTTCTCGGTCAGGATACGGATGGCCTTTTCGTGCTGGGTCTTGACCAGCTCTACCACCTTCTGGTCGATCTCGCGCTGGGTCTGGGCACTGCATGCCAGCGACGTGTCGCCGCCCAGATACTGGTTGTTTACGGTTTCCAGTGCAACCATGTCAAATTCATCGCTCATGCCGTAGCGGGTCAGCATGGCGCGGGCAAGCTTTGTGGCCTGCTCGATATCATTGGACGCGCCGGTGGTGATGGAGTTGAAGGCCACCTCCTCGGCGGCGCGGCCGCCGGTCAGGGTGGCGATCTTGTTTTCCAGCTCGGCCTTGTTCATCAGGTAGTGGTTGCCCTCGTCCACCTGCATGGTGTAGCCCAGTGCACCGGAGGTGCGGGGGATGATGGTGATCTTCTGCACCGGGGCGGAGTTGGACTGCTTGGCCGCCACAAGGGCGTGGCCGATCTCGTGGTAGGCTACGATGCACTTTTCGTGGTCGGTCAGGATGGAGTTCTTCTTCTGGTAACCGGCAATGACCACCTCGATGCTCTCCTCAAGGTCGGCCTGGGTCACGCTCTTGCGGCCTGCCCGCACCGCACGCAGGGCGGCTTCGTTCACAATGTTGGCCAGCTCTGCGCCGGAGGCACCGGAGGCCATGCGTGCCACGGTGTTGAAGTCTACACCCGGAGCGATCTTCACCTTTTTGGCGTGTACCTTCAAAATCTCCTCGCGGCCCTTCAAATCGGGCAGCTCCACGGGCACACGGCGGTCGAACCGGCCGGGACGGGTCAGGGCAGGGTCGAGGGAGTCCGGGCGGTTGGTAGCTGCCAGAATAATGACGCCGGTGTTGCCCTCAAAGCCGTCCATCTCGGTAAGCAGCTGGTTCAGGGTCTGCTCACGCTCATCGTTGCCGCCAAGCTGGCCGCTGTTGCGTTTCTGACCAATGGCATCAATTTCATCAATGAATACGATACAGGGCGCTTTTTCCTTGGCCTGCTTGAACAGGTCACGCACCTTGGAGGCACCCATGCCCACGAACATCTCCACGAACTCCGAACCGGAGATGGAGAAGAAGGGCACGTTGGATTCGCCTGCCACGGCCTTGGCCAGCATGGTCTTGCCGGTGCCCGGAGGGCCTACCAGCAGAATGCCCTTGGGCATGGAGGCGCCGATCTCCTCGTACTTCTTGGGGTCGTGCAGATAATTGACGATCTCCTGCAGGTTCTCCTTGGCCTCGTCCTCACCGGCAACGTCCGCAAAGCGGATGCCGTGGGTGGACTGCACATACACCTTTGCGTTGGATTTGCCCGCGCCGCCGAACATCATGGCACCCGGGCCGCCGCCTGCCTTTTCCATCAGCTTTTTGTTCATCTGGTTGCCGATGAAGCTGAACAGCAGGATGGGCAGCACGAACCACAGTAAAAAGCTGAGCACCGGCGAACCCTGCTCCACGATCTCGCTGGAGAACTGCGCGCCCGCATCGTACAGACGCTCGGTCAGGCCGGGGTCGTTCATCAGGCCGGTCTTGTAGATCTGCTTGTTGTCCTTATCCGTAAAAATGATCTGGTTGGACTGGATATCCACCTTGCCGATGTTCTCCTGCTCGGTCATGCTCATAAAGGTGCCGTAGTCTACCTCCTGCACCTGACGCTCGGCCAGCCACGGCATGACCACAAGGTTGATGACCAGCAGCACCAGCAGCACGATGGCATAGTAGATGGCCAACGGCTTTCTGGATGGCTTGACTTCTTTCATGGGAACTTCCTCCTTCTATATAAAGTGGGCTTCCACCCGTTTGCTGCGTCCAGTATACCACATCCTGCCGCCCGGCGACAGCGCAGCGAGGGCAACTTTGCAAAAACTTAGCAGTTTCTTAACAAAGAGGGTTGAACCCGCGCAGCGCCGGATGAGGGCGCAGGGAAGCGGCAACCTCAATTTTGCATGATTTACCCTATGGTATTATGAAATGCTTTCATCCTTATCCTGAACGAAACTTCTTGACACTTTCTGGCAGGCGTGCTAAAATTATCTTACTTTCAACAAAGCGCAAATGCGTTGACGGGGATAAAACGATTTTTCTTCTGCGTGCAGAGAGCCGCCGGGTGGTGCAAGGCGGGTGCAGAGGGGTTCGGATACTGGCCCCTGAGCGGCAGAGCTGAATGAACAAGTAGGTTCTGACGGACGCCCACCGTTACAGGGGCAGCGATTCGCCGTTTGGGCCGATCGTGCAAAGTGGCTGTACCTGACCGTGCAGCAAGGAGAGTGGTACCACGGGTGCCCTGTAAAAGCTATTTACAGGCTCTCGTCTCTCAAGGTTTTCGCCTTGAAAGACGGGAGCCTTTTTGTATGATGACATACCCCTTCAGGCATCGCTACGCGATGCCAGATCACCCAAGGGGGAGCCTATGGGCAGTGCCGCAAACTTTACCGTATTCCGGAAAGCCGTCCCCTTGGGGAAGGTGGATGCGAGTGAAACGAGCAGACGGAAGGGGTGCAATTTATGCACCACAACATCAGGAGGACAACAGGATGATGGACGCTACCAAGTACGCACCGGGATACTACCCGGTACCCGCCGGTTATGACAGCTGGGTAAAAAAAGACCACATTGAAAAGGCTCCCGCATGGTGCAGCGTGGATCTGCGGGACGGCAATCAGGCACTGATCGTGCCCATGAGCCTTGCCGAAAAGCTGGAATTCTTCCAGATGCTGGTGAAGATCGGCTTCAAGGAGATCGAGGTGGGCTTCCCCGCCGCCAGCGAGACCGAGTACGAGTTCCTGCGCACCCTGATCGAAAAGGACATGATCCCCGCTGACGTCACCGTGCAGGTGCTGACCCAGTGCCGCGACCACATCATCCGCCGCACCTTCGAGGCGGTCAAGGGCGCACCCCGGGCAGTGATCCACTTCTACAACTCCACCTCCGTGGCACAGCGGGAGCAGGTGTTCCACAAGTCCAAGGAGGAGATCAAGCAGATCGCTGTGGACGGCGCAAAGCTGGTCAAGCAGCTCAGCGAGGAGTACGAGGGCAACTTCCTGTTTGAGTACAGCCCCGAAAGCTTTACCGGCACCGAGGTGGACTACGCCGTAGAGGTGTGCAACGCCGTGCTGGATATCATGCAGCCCACCCCGGAGCGCCCCATGATCATCAACCTGCCGGTGACCGTGGAGATGAGCATGCCCCATGTGTACGCCAACCAGATCGAGTACTGCGACAAGCACCTGAAGTACCGCGACAGCGTGATCATCTCCACCCACCCCCACAACGACCGCGGCACCGGCGTAGCCTGTGCAGAGCTGGCAGTGCTGGCGGGCGCACAGCGCGTGGAGTGCTGCCTGTTCGGCAACGGCGAGCGCACCGGCAACGTGGACGCCGTGACGCTGGCCATGAATATGTACAGCCACGGCGTAGACCCCAAGCTGGACTTCTCGGATATGCCTGCCATCTGTGCTACCTACGAGCGGGTGACCCGGATGCACATCTACGAGCGTACCCCCTACGCCGGGCAGCTGGTGTTTGCCGCCTTCTCCGGCAGCCATCAGGATGCCATTGCCAAGGGCATGGCGTACCGCAAGCAGACCGGCGAGCACCGCTGGACCTGCCCCTACATCCCGGTGGACCCCCACGACATCGGCCGCACCTACGACGCCGACGTCATCCGCATCAACAGCCAGAGCGGCAAGGGCGGCATCGGCTTTGTGCTGGAGCAGAACTACGGCTACAACCTGCCCCCCAAGATGCGGGAGGCGCTGGGCTACAAGGTCAAGAGCGTGTCCGACCACAGCCACAAGGAGCTGAGCGCCGCCGAGGTGCTGCACATCTTCGAGGATACCTACCTCAACCGCGCGAAGCCGCTGAACGTGGTGGAAGCCCACTTTGCACAGGTGAACGGCATTACCGCCACAGTCACGCTGGAGCTGAACGGCCAGCGCAAGGTGGTCACCTCGGTGGGCAACGGCCGTCTGGACGCCGTAGCCAACGCCATCCAGAGCGCCACCGGCATGGACTTCCATCTGGAAAACTACTCGGAGCACAGCTTGGACGAGGGTTCTACCTCCCGCGCAGCCTCTTATGTAGGCCTTGTCTGGGGCGACAACACGGTCACATGGGGTGCCGGTACCGACACCGACATCATCGTGGCCGGTATCCGTGCCCTTGTCAGTGCGATCAATAATCGATAAAAAGGAGAAAACTACCATGGGAATGACCCTGACGCAGAAGATCCTTGCCGCACACGCCGGACTGCCGGAGGTCAAGGCAGGCCAGCTCATCAACGCAAAGTTGGACATTGTGCTGGGCAACGATATCACCACCCCGGTGGCCATCAACGAGTTTGAGCGCGCCGGTTTTGACCGCGTGTTTGATAAAGAGCATATCGCCATCGTGCTGGATCACTTTGTACCCAATAAGGATATCAAGAGCGCTACCCAGTCCAAGCAGTGCCGGGAGTTCGCCAATAAGTACGATATCCTCAACTTCTACGATGTAGGCCAGATGGGCATCGAGCACGCCCTGCTGCCGGAAAAAGGCATCGTCACCGCCGGTGACTGCGTGATCGGCGCGGACAGCCACACCTGCACCTACGGTGCGCTGGGTGCCTTCTCCACCGGCGTAGGCTCTACCGATATGGCCGCAGGCATGGCCACCGGCATGGCATGGTTCAAGGTGCCCTCCGCCATCAAGTTCGTGCTTACCGGCAAATTCAATCCCCGGGTGTCCGGCAAGGACCTGATCCTGCACATCATCGGCATGATCGGTGTGGACGGCGCACTGTATAAATCCATGGAGTTCACCGGCCCGGGCGTGGAAAGCCTTACCATGGACGACCGCCTGTGCATCTGCAACATGGCCATTGAGGCCGGTGCCAAGAACGGCATCTTCCCGGTGGATGAGGTGACTCGCGGCTACCTTGCAGGCCGCAGCCAGCGCCCGCCGGTGTTCTACGAGGCAGACCCCGATGCTGTGTACGAAAAGACTATCGAGATCGACCTGAGCGCACTGGAGCCCACCGTCAGCTACCCCCATCTGCCCGAGAACACCCATGTTGCCAGCGAGGGCAAGGACATCAAGATCGATCAGGTAGTCATCGGCAGCTGCACCAACGGCCGTTTGGAGGATATGGAGGCCGCCTACAACATCCTCAAGGGCAAGCACATCGCCAAGGGCGTGCGCGGCATCATCATCCCTGCCACCATGGCCGTTTATAAAGAGTGCATCCTGCGGGGCTGGACCACCGCCTTTATCGATGCAGGCTGCATCGTATCCACCCCCACCTGCGGCCCCTGTCTGGGCGGCTATATGGGCATTCTGGCAGCGGGTGAGCGCTGCGTTTCCACCACCAACCGCAACTTTGTGGGACGCATGGGTCATGTGGACAGCGAGGTCTATCTGGCCTCTCCCGCCACCGCCGCCGCCAGCGCCCTGACCGGCTACATCACCGACCCGCGCACGGTCTGACCCGAAAGGAGCATGAGCATGAACGCAAGAGGTTCTGTTTTCAAATACCCGGATAACGTGGATACCGACGTCATCATCCCGGCACGCCACCTGAACACGCAGGACGCCAAGGAGCTTGCCAGCCACTGCATGGAAGATATCGACAAGGACTTTGTGAACCGGGTGCAGCCCGGCGATATCATGGTGGGCGGCTGGAACTTTGGCTGCGGCTCTTCCCGCGAGCACGCGCCCCTGTGCATCAAGACCGCCGGCATCGCAGTGGTCATTGCCAAAAGCTTTGCCCGCATCTTCTACCGCAACAGCATCAACATCGGCCTGCCCATCATGGAGTGCCCGGAGGCTGTGGACGCCATCGAAGCAGGGGACACCGTTCAGGTAGACTTTGACACCGGCGTCATCACCGACGAGACCAACGGCAAGGTGTTCCACGCCGAGCCCTTCCCGCCCTTTATCCAGAATATCATCTCCGCCGGCGGCCTGATGAAGGCCATCCAGAAATAACCCCTTCAGCCTCACTTCGTTCGGCAGATTCCCCTTTTTGTCACCTGTGGTGACATCTTCCCCCGGAGCGGGGGAAGTCAGCCCTCTCGGGGGCGCCTTATGGCAATGCCGTAAACTTTCCCGCTACCGCAAAAAGCCGTCCCCTTGGGGAAGGTGGCACGGCGTAAGCCGTGACGGAAGGGGTGGCTTGCAGGCGCTGCTAATTATTGTAAAAGGAGTACCTCATGGAAAAAAATATTGCTGTCATCTGGGGCGATTGCTCCAGCCCGGAGATCGTAAAGCAGACCCTCCGGGTGCTGGATAAGGTGGCCGAAAAGTACGGCCATACCTTCCACTACACCGCTGCCGCCATGGGCGGCGAGGCCATTGATCAATACGGCGACCCGCTGCCCCAGCACGAGCTGGACAAGTGCCTTGCCGCCGACAGCGTGCTGCTGGGCGCGGTAGGCGGCCCCAAGTGGGAGGGTCTGCCCGGGGAGCAGCGGCCGGAAAAAGGTCTGCTGCGGCTGCGCGCCGGGATGGGGCTGTACGCCAACAACCGCCCTGCGAAGATCTGGCCCCAGCTGGCACCTGCCAGCCCTTTGAAGCCCGAGATTGTGGCACAGGGCATTGATTTTATCATTGTGCGGGAGCTGATCGGCGGCGTGTACTTTGGTCAGCACCAGACCTACACGCTGGAAAATGGCGAAAAGCAGGCCGTGGACACCATGCCCTACGCAGAGCACGAGATCGAGCGCATTGGCCGCATCGGCTTCGAGACCGCCCGCAAGCGCCGCAAAAAGCTGTGCTGCGTGGACAAGGCCAACGTGCTGGACACCAGCCGCCTGTGGCGCACCGTGATGCACCGGCTGCAGGCCGAGTACCCGGACGTGGAGTACAGCGAGATGTTCGTGGACAACTGCGCCATGCAGATCGTAAAGAACCCCGCCCAGTTTGACGTCATCGTCACCGAGAATATGTTCGGCGATATCCTGTCGGACGAGGCCTCCATGATCACCGGCTCCATCGGCATGATCCCGTCCTCCAGCCTTGGCGACGGCACCCGGGGCCTGTACGAGCCCATCCACGGCTCTGCCCCGGACATTGCAGGCAAGGACATCGTAAACCCCACCGCCTGCATCCTGTCTGCCGCCATGATGCTGCGGTACTCCTTTGGCATGGCAGAGGAAGCCGATGCCATTGAGAACGCCGTGAGCCGTGTGCTGGACAAGGGCCTGCGCACCGCCGACAACATGAGCGACGGCTGCACCTGCCTTGGCTGCACCGCCATGGGCGATGCCATTCTGGCAGAGCTTTAAGCCGCAGCACTATTTTTAATGAAACAAGCCCGGAAGGTCTACCGACCTTCCGGGCTTGAATTTTTTATATTATTACAGCATCTTGGAGAGGAAGGCTTTCAGGCGGGGGTGCTTGGGGTTCGTGAACAGCTCCTGCGGCGGCTCGTCCTCCTGAATTTTGCCATCATCGATGAAGATGACCCGGTTGGATACCTCGCGGGCAAAGCCCATTTCGTGGGTGACCACCAGCATGGTGATGCCGGTATGTGCCAGCTCCTTCATCAGCTCCAGCACCTCGCCCACCATCTCGGGGTCAAGGGCGCTGGTGGGCTCGTCGAACAGGATCACGTCCGGGTCCATGGCCAGCGCGCGGGCAATGGCGATGCGCTGCTGCTGACCGCCGGAGAGGCTTTTGGGGTAGGCGTTGGCCTTGTCGGCCAGACCTACGCGGGCCAGCAGCTCGTCTGCGCGGGCAGAGATGGCCTCTTTGTCCTTCAGCTTCAGCAGGCTGGGTGCCAGCTCAAGGTTCTTTTTCACGGTCAGGTGGGGGAACAGGTTGAAGTGCTGGAACACCATGCCCATCTTCTGGCGCACGGCGTCGATGTGCGCCTCGTCCACCTCCACACCTTCGAACTTGATAGAACCGGAGGAAGGGGTCTCCAGCCGGTTCAGGCAGCGCAGAAAGGTGGACTTGCCGCAGCCGGAAGGGCCGATCAGGCACACCACGTCGCCGCGGTAGATGTCAAGGTCGATGCCTTTCAGCACGTCCAGCGTGGGGTCGGCCTTTTTTGCGCCGCGCTTTTTTACGCCGCCGTAGGTCTTGGTCAGGCCGCGTACTTCCAAAATCTTATCGGTCACTTTGTGCCAGCCTCCTCTCAAACTTGCTCAGCAGCCATGTAAACAGCATAACAAGGACTAAGTAGATCAGTGCAACGCCCAGCAGGGGGAACATAGCCTCGTAGGTGCGGTTCATAATGCCCTGTGCGGCATACAGCAGCTCCTTGCCGCCGATGGTGGTGATCAGGGAGGTATCCTTGAGCAGGATGATGAACTCGTTGCCCAGTGCAGGCAGCACCGCACGGATGGCCTGCGGGATGATGATGACCACCATGGTGGTCATGTAGTTCAGGCCAAGGCTGCGCCCGGCTTCCATCTGGCCGGGGTCCACAGCCATCAGGCCACCGCGGATGATCTCGGATACATACGCGCCGGAGTTGATGCCCAGAGTCAGCGCACCCACCATGGTAAAGTTGCGGCTGTTGGAAAAAATGACCATGCTCATGATCAGCAGCTGCACCATCATAGGCGTGCCGCGGATGATGGTGGTGTACACCTGACACACCGTGTTAAAAAAGCCCAGCACTGCGTTTTTGTGGCCGGGGCGCTGCTGGTCGTGGGTCACGCGCACCAGCGCCACCACGCTGCCCAGCACCACGCCCAGCGCCAGCGCCAGCGCGGTGACCAGCAGGGTGGTGCCCACGCCGTTGATGTACTGCATCCAGCGGTCCTTCAGGATAAAGGCCTGATAAAACTTGAAGAAGAAATCCTGTCCAAAGCTCAGCTTTGTGCCGCTGTTCAGCAGCTCTTTGAGCAGTTCGTATTGCGCAGCCATTCACATCCTCACTTTCTGTTTGTCAATAAATTGTAACCACTTTTTTCTAAAAAAAGAGGTGCCCCGGAGCGGGGCGCCTCCTTGGGTACAGGAATGGTACAGGGCACGCGGCTTAGTTTGCGTTGATGTACTTGTCCACGATGGCCTGCAGGGTGCCGTCAGCCTTCAGCTCCTCCAGAGCCTTGTTGACAGCGTCCTCCAGAGCAGAACCCTTTGCCATGCCGATGGCGTAATCCTCCTCGGCGTAGCTGGTATCCAGCACCTTCAGGCCGGGGTTGGCAGCCACGAACTCCTGTGCGGGAGCGTTGTCGATGACCACAGCGTCCACCTGACCATTGTTCAGGGCCTGCACAGCGGTCAGACCGTCGTCGTAAGCAACCACGTTCTCATCGCCGAAGTCATCGGAGCAGTAGATGTAGCCGGTGGTGCCGCGCTGGGTGCCGATCTTCTTACCGGCCAGATCGTCGGGAGAAGCAATATCGGAATCGTTGGGCACGATGATGGACTGGATGCCGGTGGCGTAGCTGTCGGAGAAGTCCATCACAGCCTTGCGCTCGTCGGTCACGGTAACGCCTGCCATCACGATGTCGGCCTTGCCCTGCTGCACGCTGAGCAGTGCGGCGTCAAAGTCCATATCATCGATCTGCAGCTCCAGACCCAGCTTCTCAGCAATGGCCTTGGCGGTGTCCACGTCGATGCCCTCAAACTCGCCGGCATCGGTGGTCATCTCGTACGGAGGGAAGGCGGCGTTGGTAGCCATGGTCAGCTTGCCGGCCTCAACGGTGGTCAGCTCAGCAGCAGCGGCAGAAGAAACAGCCTCGGAGGAAGCGGCAGAGCTTGCCACAGAGGAAGCAGCAGAGCTTGCGGAACCGCCGCAGGCGGTCAGAGCCAGAGCAGCAACGGAAACGGCAGCGGCAGCCATGAAGCTGCGGCGAGAAATCTTTTTCATATTCAAACACTCCTCAATCTATGCAATATAGTTTGCTTTGCCCCGATGGGATGCGATTCATCGCGCTTTCGGGGAACGCACTTAGTATAGTTTGTACAAAACGAAAAGTCAATACTTGTGCATAATAATCCGTGAAATTGAAACGATTTTGCAAACATTTATGCAATAACGGAGAAAATGTGTGAATATATGCGGTATAAACTTCCGGCTTACCCCTTCCGTCTTGCCGCTTCGCGTCAAGCCACCTTCCCCAAGGGGACGGCTTTCGCGGCGGCGGGAAACTTTGCCTTCTCGGCAAAGGCGTCCCCTTGGGGGAGCTGCCGAACGAAGTGAGGCTGAGGGGGTACTCGCAAGCGTGCGCCCTCTCAGTCAAAGCCTGACGCCTTAACTCCCTCAGTCAAAGCCTGACGCCTTAACTCCCTCAGTCAAAGCCTGACGGCTTTGCCAGCTCCCTCTGGGAGGGAGCCTCTGGCGCGCCCGGACACTTTGCACTTGAGCCGGTAACTTTGCCGCTATGTCAAGAGCCCCATCTCAGAGGGGGCTGGCATCGCGTAGCGATGACTGGGGGAGTTCCCCGGGTGCCGGTGCTCAGACGCTTCTTGCGATCTCCTCCGCGCTGCGCTTGGGCACGCAGTAGTCGCGGTTTTCGTCCAGATAGTACTTTACGCCGGTCTGCTCGGTCATGGGCACGATGCTGGCTTTGTGGGTGGGGTAGCCGAAAGCCACCATAAAAGCCAGCTTCTGCGGCTCCTCGATGCCCAGCAGTGCGGTCAGGGCGGGCTTGTTGATCGCGCCCATAATGCAGCTGCCCACGCCCTTGTCCCATGCGGCAAGTGTCATGTTGGCCAGTGCAATGCCGGTGTCGGTGGCAAGGTCGCCGGGGATGGCGGTATCCTGCACCACAGCTGCATAAAAGGTGGGCAGCTCGTCCGCCTTGGGCGTGCCCTGCTCCGGCGGCAGATAGGCGGCCCACTTGACCAGCGGCTGCACCTTGGCGACCATCTCCGGGCTTTGCACCAGCACCAGCCGCACAGCCTGCCGGTTTGCCCCGCAGGAGGACAGCCGCACAGCCTGCACAATATCGTCCACCACGTCCTGCGGCACGGCCTTTTGTGCAAACCGGCGGTAGGTGCGGCGGGTAGTCAAAAGTTCCATTGCGTTCATAGAGATCACTCCTTTATATAAATAGCTTGGAAAACAACAGGTTATTTCCGCTTTTTCGGCAGCGGTACGCACAGCACCAGACTGATGCCGATGGCCAGCGCCACGGCGATTTTAAAGGTGCTGATGCCCTTGGCAAGGGCAAGGGTGTTTTCGTTCTGAATGAAATAGTAGGCGGTGTAGTAGATGCCCGCGCCCGGCACAAGCGGAAAGATGCCGGACAGCAGAAATACCGTGACCGGCGTTTTTTGGGTGATGGCAAACACGCGGGTAAGGATGGTAAGCGGAATGACCGCCAGCAGCGAGGCTGTGGCGGCGTCTGCGCCCAGCAGGGTCAGCAGCTCGTACCCCAGCCAGCCCACAGCACCCACCAGCGCGCAGTAAGGCAGGCAGCGCCGGGGACACGCAAATAAAATGGCAAAGCTCAGCGTGCCTATCCCGGCCAGAAAAAACTGCGCCGTCAGCTCACTGATCTGTACAGCTGTAAGGGACATCATACCACGACCACCCCCGTAAATACCGTGTACAGCCGCAGCACAAGACCGGTGCCTATGGCGATGCTGGCAGCGATGAGCAAGGCGTCGATCATGCGGATGGTGCCGGAAAGGTAGTCGCCCTGCACAAAGTCCCGGATGCCCATGGTAAAGGCGATGCCCGGGGTCAGGATCATCAGCGTACCGATGATGGCGTGGCTGGCAGAGGTGTGCAGCAGATTGCACAGCAGAATGCACACCAGCGTGATCAGTGCAGCGGTGCTGATCTTCTGGAAGCCGCCGGGCACTTCATGCCGTCCGCACCACAGCAGATACCAGCTGGCCGCAAGCCCTGCCCCGGCAGCTGCCAGCGCGCTGCGCAGGCTGCCGCCGAACATCATGGCAAAGCTGAACGCCCCGCACAGCCCGGACAGCAGCTGCACATGATCTTTGGGGAAGGGCAGCCGCCGTGCCAGCACCAGACGGCTCTCGGCTTCGTCCAAGGTCATCCCGGTCTGGGCGATCTGGCGGGAAAGCTCGTTTACCGCCGCCACCCGCCCCAGATGGGTGGTGCGCACCGGCACATTGCGTACCTCGCTGATCTCGGCAGTGCCGGCGCTGGCAAAAATGCCGTTGGTCAGCACATAAACGTGGAACTCCCGCAGGTGGAAGCTGCGCGCCATGATCTCCATGGTCTGCTCCACCCGGAACACCTCCGCGCCGTTTTCCAGCAGGGTCTGCCCTGCGGCCATGATAAAATCCATGATGCGGCGGCGCAGTTCTTCATCGGGAAAAGGGTCTCTGCTGTTCATTGCCTGCTCTCCTTGCAAAAAAGAATGGTGTAACATATTGTAAGCCGAAGCATTTTTCTTGACAATGCGTGAAAACCGGGCTATACTATACATAGAGAAGGCGCTGCCCGCAATGGTCAGCATCCCTGCCCGTATGTCAAAAAGATTGACCGTTCAGGTTGGTAGCTGGGGCGGTCAATCTTTTTTGCTTTTGTTCTCCTGTTTCTGATAAAAAGTCGTTACCTCAAAGGTCAGCCGGATGACCTCCACGATCAGTGTTAGCAGACCGAGGATGAACATCAGCAGCGCGAGCAGTTGTGTCAGATCCATAGAGTTTCCCTCCCTTCTGAGGTCTTTGGGGAGGGGGGATTGCAAAAAAAGTTTCCTTCCCGCAGACCTCGTTTCATTTTGTTCAGATGAAACAGTGTACGGGTAAGGGATGCATGACCACCTGTTCATGCAGGCAGCACCTTCGCCGCCGTAAGGCGGCAAATCAAGTATATCATGCTTTGCGTTGTTTCGCAACAAAAAAGAGTTTTCTATATCCCTACCCAAAAACTTCGTTGAAGGTGTTGACAAATGCCGCCGATGGGGTTATTATAGTGTCAATATCACAAAAATGGCTGTGAAGAGAAGAGTAAGCCTTCGCATTGATCCTTACCAGAGAGCCCGGGCGGTGAAAAAGGGCAGGAAACAGGAAGCTGAAAATGGTCTCGGAGCCGTGCGGACGAGGCGCAGGAGTGCTAAGCCCGCAACGGGATGCGCCCGTTACAGCGTCCGGCTGTAAGCAGCACACGCTGCCGCAGCATCGAGGCTGTACCCGTAAGGATGCAGTGAACCAAGGTGGTACCACGGAAGTATGTTCATGCCTCCGTCCTTGCAGAGCCTAAGGCTTGTAAGGACGGGGGCATTTTTCATGCGTCCGTTCAAGGCCGCGCGCGGAAAGGTGCCGTGCGGGCCGCAGTACATAATAGAGAACAAATAGAGAGGGAACAAAACTATGATTACTCGTCGTGATTTTCTGAAAGTTACCGGTGTGGCAGCCGCAGCCGCTGCCCTGACTGCCTGCGGTGGTTCTTCTTCCACTGCTTCTTCCGCTGCTGCATCCGGCAGCGTGGCATCCTCTGCCGCTGCTAAGCTGGATAAGATCAAGGTGGCTGTGCCCAACGATACCACCAACGAGGCCCGCGCCCTGACCCTGCTGGAGAAGAACGGCTTCTTCAAGCTGAAGGCAGACGCTGGTCTGACCGCCACCAAGAACGACATCGAGGAGAACCCCCTGAACGTCACTGTGGACGAGGTGGAGGCCGCTCAGGTGCCCAACGTCCTGCAGGACGAGGACTACGCCGTCATCAACTCCAACTACGCCATCTCTGCCGGTCTGGACCCCATGACCGATGCACTGGCTATGGAGGACGGCTCCTCTGCTTACGTTAACATTCTGGTCTGCAAGGACGGCAATCAGGAGGAGCCCAAGATCAAGGCTCTGGCCGCTGCTCTGCAGAGCCAGAAGGTGAAGGACTTCATGGACGAGACCTACAAGGGTGCCGTGGTGTCCGTTGTGGAGAACCCCACCGACGGTTATGATTCCACTGTGGACTACGATGCTCTGAACGGCCAGACCGTCAGCTGCGCCGCTACTCCCGCTCCCCACTGCGAGGTGCTGGAGATCTGCAAGGAGATCCTTGCCGCCAAGGGCATCACGCTGGATATCCAGGAGTACGACGACTATGTGATCCCCAACCAGATCGTTGAGGACGGTCAGGTAGACACCAACTACTTCCAGCATCAGCCGTATCTGGACAACTTCAACGCCGAAAAGGGTACCCATCTGGTATCTGTTGCCGGCATTCACGTGGAGCCCATGGGCATCTACGGCGGCAAGCAGGACAGTCTGGCACCCATCGAGGGATAAGCTAGGTAATCTAAAGGAGCAATTTCTGTGATCGAACTCAAGTACCTTTCCAAGACCTTCCAGATGAAGGATGGCGCGGTGAAAGCGCTGCAGAACATCAACCTCACCATTCCCGATGGCTCCATCTACGGCATCATCGGTATGTCCGGTGCGGGCAAATCCACGCTGGTGCGCTGCATCAACCTGTTGGAGCGCACCACCGGCGGCAGTGTGGTGATCGACGGCGTGGCTATGGAGACCTTGTCTCCCGCCTCGCTGCGCAAGCGCCGCCGGGAGATCACCATGATCTTCCAGCAGTTCAACCTGCTCATGCAGCGCACCTGCCTGAAGAACGTCTGCTTCCCCATGGAGCTGGCAGGCGTGAAGAAGGCTGAGGCGGAAAAGCGCGCCATGGAGCTGCTGGAGATGGTGGGTCTGCCGGATAAGGCCAACGCCTACCCGGCACAGCTGTCCGGCGGTCAGAAGCAGCGCATCGCCATTGCCCGCGCACTGGCAACCAACCCCAAGGTGCTGCTGTGCGACGAGGCCACCAGTGCGCTGGACCCCAACACCACCCACTCCATCCTGACCCTGATCAAGGATATCAACCGCAAGCTGGGCATCACCGTGGTGGTCATTACCCACCAGATGAGCGTGGTGGAGGAGATCTGCGACAGCGTGGCCATTCTGGACGGCGGTGTGGTCGTGGAACAGGGCTCGGTACAGGAAATTTTTGCAAACCCCAAAACGGCGGCTGCCAAGCGTCTGGTAGCCCCCAACGGCGGCAGCGCAGCGCGGGATCTTTCCTGCTTTGCGCCGGATGACCATGTGGTGCGCGTTACCTTTAATGGTTCCTCCACTGCAAAGCCGCTGGTGGCAAGCCTTGCCGCCGAAAAGGGCATTCTGGTGTCGGTGCTCAGCGCCGATACCCGCGATCTGAGCGGCCAGTGCTACGGCTCCATGCTGCTCAAGCTGCCCGCAGAGCTTGCGGTCGCACAGCAGGCTGTGGAATATATGCGCAGCCAGTCCGGCGTAACGGTAGAGGAGGTGACCGGTATATGAATATTGCAGCTTACGGCTTTGCCATCTGGGAGACCTTTTATGTAACGGTGCTCTCCACCGCCTTTGCGCTGGTGCTGGGTCTGCCGCTGGGCGTGCTGCTGGTAGCCGGTGACAAGGACGGCATTCTGCCCCTGCCCGGCTGGCTGATGCACCTGATCAATATCGTCATCAACATCCTGCGCAGCGTGCCTTTTCTGATTTTGATGATCTGCGTGTTCCCGCTTACCCGCGCCATCGTGGGCACTACGGTGGGCACCAAGGCTACCATCGTTCCGCTGGTGGTCGCCGCCTTCCCCTTTGTGGCACGTCTGGTGGAGACCAGCCTGCGGGAGCTGGACGAGGGCGTGGTGGAGGCTGCCCAGAGCATGGGCGCCACCCCCTTCCAGATCATCACCAAGGTCATGATCCCGGAGTGCCTGCCCGGCCTGATCTCCAGCATGACCACCGCACTGACCACCATTCTGGGCTATTCCGCCATGTCCGGCGTCATCGGCGGCGGCGGTCTGGGCAAGATCGCCCTGTCCTACGGCTACTACCGCTACCAGACCAACATCATGATCGTCTGTGTGGTGCTGTTGGTGCTGATGGTGCAGGCGTTCCAGTCTGTGGGTACTTTGTGGGCCACCAAGAGCGATAAGCGCCTGCGGAAATAAGAAGCTTTGATTTTCGATTCCCCGCCGGAGGCAGCCCCTCCTGCGGGGAATCGTCCTTCCCGACCAAAAAACCAGCAAAGGAGTATGTTGTATGAATCGTGATACCATCTGTGTGCAGGGCGGCTACACCCCCGGCAACGGCGAGCCCCGTCAGATCCCCATCATCCAGTCCACCACCTTCAAGTACGCCACCAGCGAGGACATGGGCAAGCTGTTCGATCTGGAGGCAGACGGCTATTTCTATTCCCGTCTGCAGAACCCCACCTGCGACATGGTAGCCAAAAAGATCTGCGAACTGGAGGGCGGTACTGCCGCCATGCTTACCTCCAGCGGACAGGCCGCAAACTTCTTTGCGCTGTTCAATCTCTGCGAGGCAGGGGATCACATCGTGGCCTCCAGTACCATCTACGGCGGCACCTTCAACCTCATCTCGGTCACTATGGCCAAGATGGGTATCACTGCCACCTTCGTAGACCCTTTGTGCACCGAGGAGGAGCTGAACGCCGCCTTCCGGCCCAACACCAAGGTGGTGTTCGGCGAGACCATTGCAAACCCCGCCCTGACCGTGCTGGACATTGAAAAGTTTGCCAAGGCCGCCCACGCCCACGGCGTGCCGCTGATGGTGGACAACACCTTCCCCACACCGGTCAACTGCCGCCCCTTTGAGTGGGGCGCAGACATCGTGACCCACTCCACCACCAAGTACATGGACGGCCACGGCGCAGTGCTGGGCGGTGCCATCGTGGATGGCGGTAAGTTCGACTGGATGGCGCACGCCGACAAGTTCCCGGGTCTTTGCACCCCGGACGACAGCTACCACGGCATCACCTACGCCGAGCGCTTCGGCAAGGAGGGGGCTTTCATCACCAAGGCCACCGCACAGCTGATGCGGGACTTCGGCTCCATGCAGTCTCCCATGAACGCCTATATGCTGAACCTTGGTCTGGAAAGCCTGCACGTCCGGATGCAGCGCCACTGCGCCAACGGTATGGCGGTGGCACAGTTCTTGGAGAACCACCCCAAGGTGGCCTATGTGAACTACTGCGGGCTGGAAAGCAGCCCCTACCACGCACTGGCGCAGAAGTACCTGCCAAACGGCAGTTGCGGCGTGGTAAGCTTTGGTCTGGCCGGCGGACGTCAGGCTGCCAGCACCTTTATGAAGGAACTGAAGCTTGCCGCCATCGAGACCCATGTGGCGGATGCCCGCACCTGCTGCCTGAACCCCGCCTCCAGCACCCACCGTCAGATGAACGACGAGCAGCTGGCTGCTGCCGGTGTGCCCGCCGAGCTGGTGCGCATGAGCTGCGGTCTGGAGTCTGCCGAGGACCTCATCGCTGATATCGCACAGGCACTGGATAAGGTGTGATTCCATCCCGCGATAAATGTGAAATCAAAAATAATGATTCCTCTGAAGATGGCAAAGCGAACGCGGAGCCATTTTTGAATCGTCTAGCAAAGGAGCGACTACCCTATGCCGCTGATCATCCCCAAGACCTTACCCGCCTTTGACGCCCTGTATAAGGAGAACGTCTTTGTCATGCACCGGGAGCGGGCGCTGGCACAGCATATCCGCCCGCTGGAAATCCTGATCCTGAACCTGATGCCCACCAAGATCGCCACCGAGACCCAGATCGCCCGGCTGCTGGCAAACACCCCGCTGCAAGTGCACATGACCCTGCTGCAAACTGCCAGCCACTCCGCCACCCATGTGTCGGCTGCACACCTTGAGGCCTTTTACAAGACCTTTGACGAGGTGAAGAACAACCGCTACGACGGCATGATCATCACCGGCGCGCCGGTGGAGACCATGGATTTTGAGCAGGTGGACTACTGGAACGAGCTGTGCGAGATCATGGACTTCAGCGAAACGAACGTCTACTCCACCCTTCATGTCTGCTGGGGCGCACAGGCCGGGCTGTACTACCATTACGGCGTGCGCAAGCAGCTGCTGCCGGAAAAGATGTTCGGCGTGTTCGAGCACAGGGTCACCCGCCCGGCAAACCCGCTGGTGCGCGGCTTTGATGAGGTGTTCTATGCCCCCCACAGCCGCCACACCGGCATCTGCCGGGAGGATGTGGACAACTGTGCCGCCCTGCGCATTCTGGCCGAGAGCGATACTGCCGGGCCTTTCCTCATGAGTACCGAGAACGGGCGGCAGATCTTTGTCACCGGACACCCGGAGTACGATAAGTACACGCTGGATGCCGAGTATAAGCGGGATGTAGCCAAGGGCCTGCCCATCCATGTGCCCGTCAACTACTACCCGGACGATGACCCCGCAAAGCCGCCGCTGTTCCGCTGGCGTGCCCACGCTCACCTGTTGTATGAAAACTGGCTGAACTATTACGTCTACCAGAACACTCCCTATGATCTGGGAGATATCCAACGGGTAAAACACGAGAAGTAAATAACAAATAGGACTGCCATAAAACAGCGCCAATAAAAAATGAAAAAAGCTGAGCACCTGACTTTTCGCAGATGCTCAGCTTTTTTGTACTCTTTTTTGAAAAGCTGTATGGGAGCGTTTCAACAGCTTGAGGGCATATTATTTTGCGGCAGCCTTATTCCAGATGGTTTTACCCTCTGGGGTGGCCGGTGTAAACCAGTGCCACGGTGTCGGGGCCGGTGTTGGCAGAGACCACGCCGCCCAGCTCAAACACGGCCAGCGGCGGCTTGCCAAAGGCCTTGCGGCAGGCCTTTTCCAGATCCTCGGCCTGCGGGATGTTGGTGTGGCCGATCATATACTCAAAATCCTCCACATCCCCGGCACGCTTCTGGCACAGGTCCACCATGGCGGGCACGACCTTATCATCGCCGCGCACCTTGGCTTCCACCTTGGTCTTGCCATCGATCAGGGTAATGATGGGACGGATGCCCATCAGCTCACCCATGACGGCTGCGGCGGCAGAGATACGGCCGCTCTTTTTCATCTGCTTCAGGCTGTAAGGCCCCAGCACGATCTCCATGCAGTTCATCTGACGCTCGAACTCATGGATGACGTGGCGGATCTCTGCGCCGTTCTGCAGCTTGCGTGCCATCTCGCACAGATACCAGCCGAACACCATAGAATAGGTGTGGGGGTCCAGCAGATGGATGTTCAGATGATGCTCCGGGCGCTCTTCCCGCAGCATACCCTGTGCCATCAGGGCGTTGTTGTAGGTGGAGGAACCGGACTTGTTGATGGGCACATGGATGACATCCGTGTAGCCCTCGTCCACATATTGGCAGTATTTTTCACAGAACTGGATGGGCGTAATGGCGGCGGTGGAGGGTACACCCTTTGCCGCGCGCATTTTATCGTAGAACTCGGTGTTGGTGCAGTCCACACGCTCAACGTAGTCCACATCGTCCAGCAGGATGTGGAAACTCATGATATCAATGCCGTACTTTTCGGCCATCTCCTGCGGGATATCGCAGGAGGAATCGGTCAGAATTGCGATCTTGCTCATAATGTCCCTCATTTCCATTCATAATCTCGTAGGTGGCCGTGATCCAGCAGCTCCGGGAAATCCCACTGCCGCAGCACCTCGTACACGCCCACCGCCACGCTGTTGGAAAGATTCAGGCTGCGGCAGGTGTCCCGCATGGGCATGCGGATGCAGTGCTCTTGATTTTCCGCAAGCAGCGCCTCCGGCAGCCCGGCATCCTCGCGGCCGAACACCAGATAAGCTCCGTCCGGGTACTGTACATCGGTGTAGCGCTGGGGTGCCTTGGTGGTAAAGTAGTAGTAGGGGCCGTTGTTGCGGGCAAAAAAGTCCGCAAGGCCGTCGTAGTAGGTAATATCCAGATAGTGCCAGTAGTCCAGCCCGGCGTGCTTGAGCTTTTTGTCGTCGATGGCAAAGCCCATGGGGCCTACCAGATGCAGACGGCAGGCCGTGCAGGCACAGGTGCGCGCTACGTTGCCGGTGTTCTGGGGGATGCGGGGCTCTACCAGAACGATATTCAAGGTCGGTTTATGCATCATAAAATGCCCTCCGGTTCCTCCCGCAGGGGGCACAGGCGGGGCAGCAGCGGCTCGAACCACACGCCGAAGCGGGTGTCCTGCGTGTAGGGCGTGCCCTGAATGGCCAGCGAAACAAACTCCGCAGCGTTATCGGCGGCGGCGCTCAGGGCGTTGCCTTGCAGCAGTGAGCCGATGAGCACGGCACCGTACAGGTCTCCTGTACCGGGGAAGCTGCGGCTGATATGCAGCTTTTTGATGACGAAGCGGTCGGTGCCGGTACCGGCACAGCCGATGTACTTGCCCAGCGGCAGGCCGGTGACTACCGCGTTGGGAGCCAGCGGCTGCAAGGCATCTGCCAGCGCCTGCGCGGCGGCATCGTCCAGCTGCTCGGTCACAGGCTGCTGCTGCAAAAGCAGCTGCGCCTCAGTATAGTTGGGCAAAATCAGGTCTGCCGCATGGCACAGGCTGCGGATGCGCTCGACCAGCGTCGGAGTAACGGTGGAATAGGCCTTGCCATTATCGCCCATCACGGGATCTACCACCTTGTAGGCGGCAGGCCACAGGGCAAAGGCTTTTTCAGCCAGCGCTACCTGTGCCTCGCCGCCCAGATAGCCGGTATAGATACAATCAAATTGCAGTCCAAGGGTCTGGTAGTGCTCCAGCGCGGCCATGCCGTAGGCACTGCCGTCCATCCGGGCAGGGGTGCCAAGGCCACCGGTGTGGGTGGAGAGCACCACCGTGGGCAGTGCCACCGGCTGGAAGCCCATGACCGACAGCACAGGCAGGATCACCGCAAGGCTGCACCGCCCCACGCCGGACAGGTCGTGGATGCAAAGGATCTTTTTTGGTTCAACGGGTTTTTGCAAATAGGAAAACCTCCTTGCCGAAAAGCCGCGTGCAGCGGCTTATAAAAAGCATCATGCAACAGTATACCACAAATTGCTGCATAAAAAAAGCGTATACCAGATTCTTTTACGGAAATAATAGCACTGCAAGCCCTGTCATGACAGGCTGAAAGGAGAAATTCAGGATGAAACAGCGAGAAAATTCCGCCGCAGGCATGGTGGTGGGCATGGCCGCCGGTGCAGCCCTTGGGGCTGCCGGTGCCATGATGGCCACCCAGAGCAAGCGCCAGATGCGCCGCAATGTGCGCAAGGTGATGAAGGGGGCAGAAAATGCGGTGATGCAGCTGGATAAGATGGCCACCGACTTTGTGGAAAAGCACATCGACTGCTGAACAGCAAAAAGCGCCGTCCCGGGTGGAACGGCGCTTTTGTTATGGTACGTTTTATTTTGCCCAGATGCACATCCGGGCGGTGGTGTTGATCTCGCCCAACAAGCTCAGATCCATCTGGATGTTGCAGGTCACGGTCAGCGACTTATTCACATCGCTGCCGGTCAGCACCGAGGCGGGCAGGTTTTTGATGGTCAGGATGCCGTTGCCCTTTTCAATATCGCCGGTCAGGGTGCCGGTGTAGGTCACATCGCCGATGGTCAGGCCGGTCAGGCAGCCGGTCACATTGAGCTTGGTCACCTGCTTGACAGGCAGTGTCAGGGTGTAGGTGCCGTTGGACTGGCGGGTGAGGGTGGCCTCGCGGTCGGAATCGATGCCGGAGTTGGCCATGGATTCCTTATCGGACTTTTCCTTCCAGAACTTGACCCCCACAGGGGTGTTGGCGGCGGCAGAAGCGCCCAGTGTAAGCATGCAGAACATCAGCAGCGTCAGCAGGGCAGCGCCGGTACGTTTTAAGGCAGTAGTCATGGTTATATCCTTTCTGCCGCAGCTGCGGCATGGTGAAACAGAGTACATAATGCGCTATAAAGTACTGATTTGTCAATACTAACATAACATGACCGGACGGCCTTGTCAATGCGCCTTGGCAGCCTTTCACAAAAATGTTGCGATTCCAACACAAAATGTGGAAGGTGTGATAAAAAAGGACGCCGCAACATTGCAGCGTCCCTTTGGGTGGTTACGTTATAGCGGCTCAGACCTCAAAGTTGGGGTCGTCCTTCAGCATGTGGATGTTGGACATGAAGGCGCTCTGCTCGGGGTCGGTGAACTCGGCATCCTTCACATACTTGTTCAGCACAGCTGCGGTGCGCACGGGGTCGGCAATGGTGCCGGCACCGCCGATGCAGCCGCCGGGGCAGCCCATGCCCTCCAGCAGGTAGCCGTTGTACTTACCGGCCTTGGCCAGCATCAGCAGCTTCTTGCAGTCGGCCAGACCCTGTGCGGAGGCGATCTTCACCTCCATGTCGGGACGCCATTCCTTGATCTTGTCGGCAACGGCCTTGGCAACGCCGCCGGACTGTGCAAAGCCGCGGCCTGCAGCAGAAGCGTAGCACAGATCCATCTCGGCGGGATCCACTTCCAGATTGTCCAGATCCAGATCCTTTGCCTCGATGATACCGGCCAGCTCCTCAAAGGTCAGCACAAAGTCCACGTCGGAGCGGACGGTGCGACGGGAGGCCTCCAGCTTCTTGGCGGCGCAGGGTCCGATGAAGCACATACGGGCCTCGGGGTCGGCCTGCTTCATCATGCGGGCGGTGAACACCATGGGGGTCATGGTCATGGAGATGTTCTTGGCAAGGCCGGGGAAGGCGGTCTTTGCCATCATGCTCCATGCCGGGCAGCAGGAGGTGGCCATGAAGTCCAGCTTCTCGGGCACTTCCTCCAGGAAGTCGTGTGCCTCGTCCACGGTGCACAGGTCGGCACCGATGGCAACCTCCACCACATCGCAGAAGCCGATGGCCTTCAGGGCGGACTTCAACTTGCCGGTAGAAGCCAGAGAGGGGAACTGGTTGATGAAGGCGGGAGCGACCAGCGCATAGATGCGGTCGCCGCGGTTGAAACCCTGAATGAGCTGATAGATCTGCCCCTTGTCGGCAATGGCTCCGAAGGGGCAGTTTACCAGACACTGACCGCAGGACACGCACTTGCTGTAATCGATCTCGGCACGGCCCAGCTCGTCAGAGTGGATAGCGCCCATGCCGCAGGCAGCGGCGCAGGGACGCTCGGTCTTGACGATGGCGTTGTAGGGGCAGACAGTGACGCAGCGGCCGCACTTGATGCACTTTTCCTGATCGATGGTGGAGCGGCCGCTCTCCCAGGTGATCGCCTTCTTGGGGCACACTTCCATACAGGGGTGTGCAAGACAGCCCTGACACAGGTCAGACACCTTGACCAGCTTTTCGGGGCAGCGGTTGCAGGCAAACTTGATCACGTTGACCAGCGGGGGATCGTAGTACTTATCGGCGATGGAGGCGTCCTCCAGACCGGAGACCACGCTGTTATGCTCGTCCATGCGGCGGGTGGGCAGACCCATGGCCAGACGCACGCGCTCCTCGACGATGGCGCGCTCCAGGAAGATGTCCTTGCGCAGCTTGCCCTCCTCGCCGGGGATGATGGTGTAGGGGATCTTGCGCATCAGGTGGTTGGCCTGCTCGCCCTTGACGTTGGCGTAAGCCATGCGGGCGACCTCGGTAAACACCTGACGGCGGATCTGGATGACCGTAGTATTGATTCCTCTGAAACTCATTCCAATCTCTCCTTGCTCAGAAACAGCCAAAAAACGGAGCCGCCTGCCCTGCGTGCAGAGCATAAAAACGGCGCTATACGGGCGCGGATGGTACCGTGCTGGTTGCTTACAGCACGCCGGACCCGATAAATCCATCTTCATTTTAACATAAAGACGTGCGTATGGAAAGGGCAAAATACAAAAATCGTTAAATATTTATTGTATTCATGCGGATGCACAGAATGTACAAGTAAAATGAAAAATTTTCAGCAAAGTGCTGCACGCACCCGCTCGCCGTCGTAGCGGCCCAGCTTTACCCGCACGATCTGCCCGCTCTCGCAGCCGGGGGCAGAGACCACCACCGGGATATACAGCCGGGTGTAGCCGGTAAACAGGGTACCGGACAAGGGTGTTTCCAACAGTACCTCGTCCTCGGTGCCCTCAAAGGCGGCCAGCGTCTCGCAGCGCACCTGCTCTGCCACGGCGTTCATGCGGCGGCTGCGCTCCTGTTTTTCCCGCTCGTGAATCTGATCCGGGAAATCGTAGGCCGGGGTGCCGCTGCGGCGGGAGTAAGGGAACACATGCACTTTGACAAAGCCGATCTTTTTCAAAAATGCGCAGCTCTCCTCAAAGTCCTCTGCCGTCTCGCCGGGGAAGCCGCAGATGCAGTCGGTGGTAAAGCTGACCGGGCGGCTGCCGTAGGCGGCGCGGATCTGCTCCACCACCTGTGCGTACTCCTGCGCGGTGTACACCCGGCGCATCCGGCGCAGGGTGGCGGTGCAGCCGCTCTGCAGGCTCAGGTGGAACTGGGGGCAAAGCTTTTCCACCGCCGCCAAGCGGGAGATGAATTCCGGGGTGAGCATATCGGGGTCAAGGCTGCCCAGACGGATGCGCTCGATGCCCGGCACCTGTGCGCACTTTTCCACCAGTTCCACAAGGTTCGTGCCGGTGTCCAGCCCGTAGCTGGGCAGGGAGATGGCGCTGAGCACCACCTCGCGGTAGCCCGCAGCGGCCAGCTGGTGCAGCTCGGCCAGAATGCTCTCCTCGGCGCGGCTGCGCACCGGCCCGCGGGCGCGGGGGATGACGCAGTAGGCGCACTGCCGGTTGCAGCCGTCCTCCACCTTGATAAAGGCGCGGGTGTGGGTCTCGAACCGCTCCACCGGCAGTTCCTCGAACTGCTCGCCGCGCTGGTGCGGGGCAATGGCTACGATGCGCTCGTGGCCGTCCAGCAGCTTTTGTACATTCTCCAAGATGGCTTTGCGGTCGCCGTTGCCGCACACAAGGTCGGCCTCCATGAACTGTGCGGCCTCCTCCGGGAAGGCCTGCGGGTAGCAGCCGGTCAGCACCGTTACCGCACCCGGGTTCTCGCGCTTTTTGCGGCGCAGCCACTTGCGGCTTTTCTGGTCGCCGAAGTTGGTCACGGTGCAGCTGTTCACGATGAACACGTCCGCTGCCTCGCCTTCCTGCGCAATGGTAAAGCCGTTGGCGCGGAACAGCTGTTCCAGCGCACCGGTCTCGTTCAGGTTGACCTTGCAGCCCAAGGTATAAAAACAAACTCGCATGAGAGGGGTTCCTTTCCACAAAATGGGGTATAAATAGGCGTTGCTCCTTATTATATAACAAAATAACGGCGGCACGCAAGACCGGAATTGCACCGCCCGGCGGCAGAGGGTGGAAAAAACGGCAGCAAAAAGGGGATGGACGCAATGTCCATCCCCCGTTGGGTACAAATATCAGTGGAATCAGCCCTGCTCCGGCACTTAAGCCTTCAGAGCAACGATGATCTTGCCGTCAACGAGCTTCAGGTTGTTGGCAACACGAACACAGGGAATCTCCTGTTGGTCATAGCATACCGCAAAATAAAGCGTCTTGCAACGGATGTGTTCACACTTTGTAAATAAGTGCTGAATTTATGCGTCAAAACTGAACAACCTGCCCAGCGGCATACCCGCACAGGCGGCGGCATACACTGCAAAAAGAGAGTTTGCGCGGGGAGGTATGAGAAATGGAACGGAGAAATCTGGCACTGCTGTGCGCGGGGGTGGTCTGCTTCTGGCTGTTTGCACTGGCCTTCGGCACGGCACAGGGCAAGGGACTGCGCATCCAACCGGCGGTGCAAACGCAGGCAGAACCGGCGGTGCAGATCCTGACGGTCACCCCGCCGCAGCTTACCCTGCCCTGCCGCGCGGCGATCCTCATCGACCAGACCAGCGGCACGGTGCTTTACGAAATGAACGCCGACCAGACCATGCCCATCGCCTCCATTACCAAGGTGATGACCCTGCTGCTTACTTTTGAGGCAGTGCACGCCGGGCAGCTGACCATGGACACCGCCGTGCCGGTCAGCGAGCACGCCTATCACATGGGCGGCAGTCAGATCTGGCTGGAGCCCGGGGAACAGTTCACGCTGGACGAGATGCTCAAGGCCATCTGTGTGTCCTCCGCCAACGATGCTGCAGTGGCAGTAGCGGAACTGGTGGGCGGCAGCGAGCCCGCCTTTGTGCAGCAGATGAACGCCCGCGCCGCAGAGCTGGGCATGGAGCACACCACCTTCCGCAATGCCTGCGGGCTGGACACCGAGGGGCATCTTTCCACCGCACGGGATGTGGCCATCATGAGCCGCACCATCCTGAACACCTGCCCGGAGGTGCTGCACTATACCGGCATCTGGACGGACACCCTGCGGAACGGGCAGACCCAGCTGGTGAACACCAATAAGCTTTTGCGGCGCTACAACGGCATCACCGGGCTCAAGACCGGCACCACCGGCGGGGCGGGCGTGTGCATCACCGCCAGCGCCACCCGGGACGGGCTGAACCTCATTGCAGTGGTGTTGGGTGCACCTTCCAGCAAGGAGCGGTTCGAAGCCGCTACAACCCTGCTGGACTACGGCTTTGCAGCCTACCGCGCCGCACCGGTGCCCCTGCCGCAGGATCGTCCGCTGCAATTAAAGGTAAAGGGCAGCACCGAGGAGACCGTGCCGCTGGATTACGCCGCCCTGCCCGCTACCGCCCTGCTGCCCGCCGAAAGCGCTGGACAGCTGACGGTGCAGCTGGAGCTGCCCGAGACGCTGGAGGCCCCGGTGACCCGGGGGCAGACGGTGGGCAAGGCGCAGCTGCTGTGCGGCGAAGCAGTGCAGGGGGAGTATCCGGTGTGTGCCGCCGCCGATGCGCCCCGCATGGATTTTGACACCGCTTTGCGGCTGCTGTGGGACAGCCTGCGGGGAACAGCAGCCTGACCCTGCACCGAAAAAAGCGCTTCAGCGCACAAAAGTGCGCCGGACGCCCGGCGGAGCTGTTGGATACCTGAACAAATCTGGATGAAGAAACAAAAAAACACTATTAAAATTGTATGAAATCTAAGGAATTTGACCTTGACTTTACCCGGAGGGAACGGTACACTTATACCAAGATATTTCCTCGCAGGGCAAAGGCCCGGCAGATCGTTTGGAGGTTTTAATAAAATGAGTGTCGCACTGAACACGAAACACCTCTCCAGCTTTATCAGCGAAGAGGAATATGCAGCTATTTATCCGCAGGTAGAAGCCGCCCACAAGCAGTTGGAAGCCAAGAACGGCCCCGGCAGCGATTTTCTGGGCTGGATGACCCTGCCCCGGGATTACGACAAGGAAGAGTTCGCCCGCATCAAGGCAGCCGCTGCCAAGATCCGCGAGGACTCGGACGTTCTGGTGGTGGCCGGTATCGGCGGCAGCTATCTGGGTGCACGCGCTGTTGTGGAGGCCGTTAAGGGTATGTACCACAACGAGCTGGAGGATGGTCTGAAGATCTACTTCTGCGGCAACAGCATCAGCCCCACCTACCTGAACAACATCATCAGCCTGTGCAAGGGCAAGCGCTTCTCCATCAACGTCATCTCCAAGTCCGGCACCACCACCGAGACCTCTCTGGCCTTCCGTGTGCTGCGCGAGCTGCTGGAAAAGGAAATGGGTGTGGAGGAAGCCAACAAGCGCATCTACGCCACTACCGACCGTGCCAAGGGCACTTTGAAGCAGCTGGCTGACGCACAGGGCTGGCCCACCTTCGTGGTTCCCGATGACGTGGGCGGCCGCTACTCTGTGCTGAGCGCCGTGGGTCTGCTGCCCATCGCCGCCGCCGGCATCGACATCGACGCTCTGATGCAGGGCGCTGCCGACGCTATGGAGCGCTTCTCTGTGCTGAGCCCCGACAACGACGCTTACAAGTACGCCGCCATCCGCAACATCCTGTACCGCAAGGGCAAGGCTGTGGAGATCCTGGAGTGCTACGAGCCGGACTTCACCCTGATGAACGAGTGGTACAAGCAGCTGTTCGGCGAGAGCGAGGGCAAGGACAACAAGGGTCTGTTCCCCGCAAGCTGCATCTTCTCCACCGACCTGCACTCTATGGGTCAGTTCATTCAGGAAGGTGCCCGCATCATGTTCGAGACCATCGTGGACGTGAAGAAGCCCGCGCAGGATCTGTTCATCGACCCGCTGGAGGGCAACTTTGACGGCCTGAACTTCCTTGCAAACCAGAACATGAGCGTGGTCAACCGCAAGGCCATGGAAGGCACCATTCTGGCACACACCGACGGCGGCGTGCCCGAGGTGCTGATCGAGGTGGACGACCTGACCGCTTATAATGTAGGCTACCTGATCTACTTCTTCTGGCGTGCCTGCGCCTGCAGCGGCTACCTGCTGAGCGTGAACCCCTTCAACCAGCCCGGCGTGGAAAGCTACAAGAAGAATATGTTCGCCCTGCTGGGCAAGCCCGGCTACGAGGGCCTGACCGCAGAGCTGGAAGCAAAGCTGAAGTAAGCTGCCGAACGTTAAAAATGATCTCCCGCCGCAAGGCGTGGAAAATACAGGAGGACTGAACTATGATTAAACTGATTGTTGGTACCAAGGGCTCCGGCAAGACCAAGGCTATGATCGACCAGATCAACGACGCGGTCAAGACCTCCAAAGGCAATGTTGTTGTTGTGGAAAAGGGCATGAAGCTTACCTACGACATCGCTCCTGCAGCACGTCTAATCGATCTGGACGAGTACAAGATCTCCGGCGGCGAGATGCTGTACGGCTTTGTGGCCGGCCTGATGGCAAGCAACTACGACATCACCGACCTGTACATTGACGGCATCCTGAAGGTGCTGGATCACGATATCAACCGTCTGGGCGTTGTGCTGGACGAGATGGCAGCCATTGCCGGCGACAGCGTCAAGGTCACTGTGACCGTCAGCGCAGACGATGCCGCACTGCCCCACGATGTGAAGAAGTACCTGTGATTTGATAAAAGAACAGGGCTAAAAGCTTTTCCAACAGGCAGAAGACCGGAGAAAAATAAATTTTTTCGGTTTTCTGCCTGTTTTGGTGTTGACAAAGGGGTGCTTTGGCGCTATACTAACAAAGCAGCCTTTTCAGAGGTGTACTATGCAATTTGACCTGAGAAAGTTTATCACGACCGGCGCAAAACCGTACCATGCAGAGTTTCAGTGTGATTTATCTGCGTATGATTATGCCGGTGCAAGGATCCCACAGCCGGTCACAGCCGTCTTTGACGCGCAGACCGATGGCGACGAGGTTCAGATAACGTTGCGGGCAAAGGCATCGGTGCACGGAGAGTGCGCCCGCTGTCTGGACCCGGTCACCCGGGAAGAGACAGTCGATACGGAGTGGATCGTCAAGGAGCGGGATCTGGATGACCCGGATTTCGATCTTCCGCTGGACGAGAAAGGACACTTGGACGTAGACGAATGGCTCAATCAGGAGTTTATGTTCCAGATCCCTACGGTGCTGCTTTGCAGCCCCGACTGCGCCGGGCTTTGCCCGCAGTGCGGTAAGAAAAAGGCGGAATGCACCTGCCCACCGGCAGAGCAGACCGATGCCCCCGTAGACACTAGGCTCGCGATCCTTAAATCACTGCTGAACAGATAAACCCATCAAGGAGGTGCAAAAATATGGCAGTACCTAAGAGACATCTTTCCAAGGCCCGCCGCGACAAGCGTCGCAGCAATGTTTGGAAGCTGGAGGCCCCCGCACTGGTCAAGTGCAGCAACTGCGGCTCTCTGAAGCTCCCCCACCAGGCATGTGGCAACTGCGGTTACTACAAGGGCGAGGAAGTCATCAAGAAGGCCTAATTTGCGCGTAATTGGTGGCATAATGGTGTTATGTACAGAAGGGGAGGGCGCAAAGCCTTCCCCTTCTTGTGCTTTCAAGGAGGTGGATGCAGATGGCGATACGGATCGAGCAGGTGGACGCCGGCAGCGAGGCCGAAGCCCTTGGCCTTGCCCCCGGTGACGAGTTGCTGAGCGTGGACGACAACGAGCTGAACGACTCGCTGGACTACGATTTTTATACCGACAGCAGCAGCTTCCACCTGAAGGCCCGGGTGGCAGACGGCATCCGGGAGTGGGAGGTGCAGCGGCCGCAGCGCGGCCCCTTCGGCTGCGGGTTCAAGACCTATCTGGGCGATGCAAAGCATACCTGCTCCAACCACTGTATGTTCTGCTTCATTGACCAGATGCCCCCGGGTATGCGCGAGAGCCTGTATTTTAAGGATGATGACGAGCGGCTGAGCTTTTTGTTCGGCAACTACATCACCATGACCAATATGCAGGATCACGAGATCGACCGCATCATCAAGATGCACATCTCGCCCATCAATATCTCGGTGCACACCACCAACCCCCAGCTGCGGGTGCGGATGCTGGCCAATAAGCGCGGCGGCGAGGTGCTCAAGTACCTGCCCCGGCTGGTGGAGGGCGGCATTGCCGTCAACTGCCAGCTGGTGCTCTGCCGCGGCATTAACGACGGCGACGAGCTGCGCCGCACCCTTGCCGACCTGCTGGAACTGACCCCCATGGTGCAAAGCATTGCAGCCGTGCCCTGCGGCATTACGGATTACCGCAAAAATCTGTACCCGCAGGTGCCCTACGATGCAAAGACCAGCGCCGAGGTCATCGACATTATGGAAGAGTTCGGCGATGAATGCAAGCGCCGCCACGGCAAGCGCATCATCTACCCCAGCGATGAATGGTATCTCAAGGCAGGCCGCCCCATCCCTGCGCCAGAGTTCTACGAGGACTACGACCAGCTGGAAAACGGCGTGGGTATGCTGCGCCTGTTTGAGGAAGAATTTCTGGCGGAGCTGGACAAGCCCCACAGGGTCTACGGCACCAAGGAGCTGGACGTGGTCACCGGCACCATGGCAGCGCCCCTCATCACCCGCATGATGGAGGAGCTGCACCGGCAGTACCCCATGATTACCGTGCACGTCCACACCATCCAGAACCGCTTTTTCGGCGGCAATGTT
This sequence comes from uncultured Faecalibacterium sp., assembly GCA_934512105.1. Taxonomy (GTDB): domain Bacteria; phylum Bacillota; class Clostridia; order Oscillospirales; family Ruminococcaceae; genus Faecalibacterium. The sequence continues at coordinate 39,006 of CAKSWQ010000012.1, forward strand.
GGTGTGACCGGCCTCATCACCGCTACCGATATCATTGCCCAGTGCGCTGGCAAACTTGCCACAAAAACACTGGGCATTCCGGCTGTGATGCTGCGGGAGGAAAAGGATACCTTCCTTGACGATATCACGGTGGAACAGCTGGGCGAGCGGCTGGGCGTAAAGGTGGAGGTGCTGCCCACGGCAGGCGGGGACGAAGCCCGCGCCTTGCTGCGCAGCGGCCTGCACATTGCCCGCAGAAGAAAGAGCGGCAGCTGATAACGCCATTTTTATAGTATTTTACCCCTTTTAAGAAAGGAGGAGACCCCATGAGCAAACCGATCGTAGCAGTGGTGGGCCGCCCTAACGTGGGCAAATCCACCCTGTTCAATAAGCTGTGCGGCCAGCGCCTTGCCATTGTGGAGGATACCCCGGGCATTACCCGCGACCGCATTTTTGCCAACTGCGAGTGGAACGGCCACGAGTTTTTGCTGGTGGATACCGGCGGCATCGAGCCCAAGGCCACCGAGGGCATTCTGGCCCACATGCGCGAGCAGGCGCAGATCGCCATTGACACCGCCGACTGCATCATCATGGTCACGGACGTGCGCAACGGCCTGACCGCAGCCGACGAGGATGTGGCACACATGCTGCGCCGCAGCCACAAGCCCATCATTCTTGCCGTGAACAAGTGCGACAAGGTGGGCGAGGCTCCCATGGAGCTGTACGAGTTCTACAACCTCGGCTTTGACGAGGTGATGCCCATTTCTTCCGTGCACGGTCACGGCACAGGCGACCTGCTGGATGCCGTGTGCGCTCATCTGGACTTCAGCGAGACCGTGGTGGAGGAGGATCGCATCCCCGTTGCCATCATCGGCCGCCCCAATGTGGGCAAGTCCAGCCTGACCAACCGCATTCTGGGCGAGAACCGCATGATCGTGGCCAACGAGGCTGGCACCACCCGCGATGCCATCGACACCCCGGTGGACAACGCTTACGGCAAGTTCATCTTTACTGATACCGCCGGTCTGCGCAAGCGCAGCAACATCAGCGATGGTCTGGAGCGTTACATGGTCGTGCGCGCGCTGGCCGCTGTGGAGCGCAGCCGCGTGGCGCTGATCCTTGTGGATGCCACTGTCGGCTTTACCGAGCAGGACAGCAAGGTGGCTGGCTACGCCCACGAGCAGGGCAAGGCCTGTATCATCGTGGTGAACAAGTGGGATGCCGTGGAAGGCAAGGAGACCAACACCATGGAGCTGCAGCGCCGCGGCTATGCCGAGTGCTTCAGCTTTATGGGCTATGCACCCATCATCTTCATCTCTGCCCAGACCGGCTACAACGTGAACAAGCTGATGCAGCTGATCCGGGATGTGGACGCCGAGAACGGTGCCCGCGTGCCCACCGGCGTGCTGAACGAGATGCTGGCCCGCGCTACCGCCCGGATGCAGCCCCCCAGCGACAAGGGCCGCCGCCTGAAGATCTACTACCTGACGCAGGCCTCTACCCGTCCCCCCACGTTCGTGGCTTTCGTGAACGCAAAGCACCTGTTCCACTTCAGCTATCAGCGGTATCTCATCAACCAGATCCGCGAAAACTTTGGTCTGGAGCATACGCCCATCCGTCTGGTCGTGCGGGAGCGCGGCTCCGGCGAGGTGGGTGCCAAGGACGTATAACACGTCAGGGAGGCTCAGATGATGAAATCTGTTCTCATCGCTGTGGTGTCCGCTGTGCAGGCATATCTGCTGGGCAGCATCGACACCGGTATCCTCGTCAGCAAGTTTTTGTACCACGATGACGTGCGCAAGTACGGCAGCGGTGCGGCGGGTATGACCAATATGCTGCGCACCTTCGGCAAAAAGGCAGCGGCACTTACCGCTTTCGGTGATGTGCTCAAGGGCGTGCTGGCCGTGTGTATCGGCCGCTGGCTGTTCACCCTGATGCCGGAAAGCACCACGCTCTCGCCCTATCTTGCGGTGTATCTTGCCGCCATCTTTGCCATTATCGGCCACCTGAAGCCCCTGTATTTCGGCTTCAAGGGCGGCAAGGGCGTGCTGGTGGCGGGCGGCACCATTCTGGCCATCCAGCCGGTGCTGATCCCCTTTCTGGCGGTCATCTTTCTGGCCTGCCTGCTGCCCACCGGCATGGTATCGCTGGGCAGTGTGACCATGGCGGCACTCTACCCGGTGCTCACCATCCTGTACGGTGTGTTCCGGGGCTACTCTGCCGCCGACCTTGCCGTGTGCACGATCGGTTCGGCGATCATGGGCGCGATGGTCATTTATATGCACCGCTCCAACATCCAGCGCATCCGCGAGGGCAAGGAGTACCGCTTTGGCCGTCACGGCAAAAAACAGGATAAATAACACAAAAGAAAAGACCACCCCGCAGCAGTCCTTCACCGGCCGCTGCGGGGTGGTTTTTGCGTACAGAAGGAAGTCCGCTTCAAATGCATTTTCACAGGGGAGAAACATTGCAGTGTGACTGCCGGTTGCCTTTACGACCCCTGCGTGAAAGGGCAATGCGGGAAAATCCGCAGATTTTCCCGCATTGTAAGTTATAACAAAATTCCTTTATTTATGCCCAGAGCGCAAGCGGAGGGCATTTTAAATCGTCCTACGTCAAAAGCGGCCACTGCACAAAATACAGTGCAGCAGCCGCTTTTTGTGTTGAGGAAAAACTTACTCCTCCGTCTCGGTCTCTTCCTCAGGCTTTGCTTCGGAATGCCGCCGACGGAACCAGTCGGCGGGAATGCCGCTCTGAGCGGGGGTAAGATCCGGTGCGGGGTGGCCGTCCGGCAGGTGTGCGCCAAAGGCCGGGACAAAGAAGAACTTGCGCACGATGAAGATCAGCGCGATCGCGCCCACGCTGAGCAGGTTCTCCACGGCGGAATCATGTCCCACCACCAGATGGCGGGCAATGGCGTACAGCAGCACCTCAAGGCTGCTGCCGGGGCTGTGCTTGGCCAGCATCTTGATAAACTCGATGCCGATCACGATGTCCAGACTGCGTTCCAGAAAGGTGCGGATCTCCGCCTCGTTGCCGTCGAACAGCAGGCCGGGCATCCAGCGGATGAGCGGCACAACGCTGAGCAGCAGACCGATCAGCACCAGCCCGGACAACAGCACCTCCAGCAGACTGGAAGCCTGAATGATGCGGTTGCGCAGGGAGGTGCGCCAGTGGCTTTCTACCGGGTGAGAGGGATGTTCCATAGTAAGACCTTCCTTTCGGCATTCTGCTAACCAGGATTCGACAAACTTCTGGTTAAATTGTAGCAGAAACGCAGAAGGGTGTCAATTCATCGGGACAGTCAGTCTATGATGGTCACGGTAGCTTCGCTGCCCGTGGTCTGGGTGGTCATGGGCTTGGCGGCGACATACCCGGCCTTTTCGATGCACTGCACACCGGCGGGGGTGTCCAGCCAGTCGTACAGCTGGCGCTCCGGGCTGTCGGCGGCGGCATCCGGGTGGATGACTGCGTAAAAATCGTTGCACAGGGGGTAGCTGCCGTCGGCAAGGGTGTCGTTGCTGGGGGCCACACCGTCCACCGCCAGAAGCCGCAGGCCGGGCTTAGAATACATCTGGTCGATGTAGTAATATACCGAGAAGCCGATGGCGTTGGCACTGTTGTTGTAATCGGCAATGCTGTCCACCAGCTCACCCATGGCGGCGGGAGCCAGCTCAGAGGGCGGGGTCATCAGTTCACCGCCCTGAATGAGCAGTTTTTTGAACAGAGTCTGACTGCCGGAGTCCTCGCCGCGCTGAAAGGCAACGATGGCCTGATCCTTGCCGCCCACGTCCTTCCAGTTGGTGATCTTCCCGGCGTAGATGTCCTGCAGCTGCTGCCGGGTAAGCGCCTGTACGGGGTTATCCTCGTTGACGATGAACACCAGCGCATCCACCCCGATGGGTTTCTGCTCCAGCTGTACATTGGCCTCCTGTAGTTCTTCCTTTACATAGTCCGGCGCTTCGTATACCACCAGCATCCGGGTGGTGGTGTCGTACAGACCAAAGTTCTCCCATGCGTAGGCGGTGGTGCTCACGGTGATATTGCTGCGGGCTTCCTCCAAGTCCATACCGGTGGTATCGGCCAGCATCTGCGCCATCAGCGGGATGCAGGCGGTGCTGCCGTCCAGCGGGGGAAACTCCTCCACGGTCAAAAACGGCTCCGGCTGCTGCACAGCCGAGGATGCTGCAGAGGATGCGGGCTGCTCTGCCGCAGAGGAAGCCGTGCTGCCGGAAGAGGCATCTGTACCCTTGCAGGCGGTCAGCACCCCGGCAGCGGAGCAGGCAGCCAGCCCCAGCAGAAAGCTGCGGCGGGAAATTTTAGCGTTTTTCATAAGAAAGCCCTCCTAAATCAATAGTCGTAACTCGGTACATCGTCCGCAGTGGCAGACGAGAAAATACTCTGGCAGTACAGCCAGCTGCCGCTCGTATCCATCCAGCCCGCATAGAAGCCCCGCTGTGCGGCAAACACATGGTCGGGCAGGGCGTTCAGGCTGTTGGAATAGTACCCGGCGCAGCTGGCAAGCCCTTGCAGCACCACCTTGCCGTCTGCATCCAGCACATCACATACGCTGCCGTAGGCGCTGCCCGCAGCATCGCGGCTGCCGTAGAACATGGGGCTGCCGTTGGGGGCGGTGGTCAGATAGTTGATGTAGCCGTACTTGCCTTGCAGGGCGGTCAGGTCGCTGACAAGCCCCTGCGGGCCGTACAGCCGGGTGGCGGTGGTCTCGTAGCGGTCGTTATCCTGCAATTCCAGCCAGACGTAGCCGCTGCCGCAATTGCTCATCCGTACCCGCTGCTGGTGCTCCACCGGTTCTACGGTGGTGTCGGTCAGCAGCTTGCCGTTGTCCTTGCTGTACACCCGCAGGCTGCCGTCCAGCGCGTAGACGGCTACGGTGCTGTCGGTGGCGTCCACATCGTACAGTGGGGTCTTTGTGCCGGTCTCCAGATTGTAAAGGTCGTAGCCGTGATCCTCGCCGCTGTGCCATGTTACCACATAGCCCGGGAAATACTGGCTGGGCTGCTCGTCAAAGGTGGCGATCAGCCCGCGGTCCTCTGTGGTCATGTCCCGCAGTGCGTACCGGCCATCGCTGGTGGAAAAGCTGGCAAGACTGCCCGGGTAGACCTGCAAAAAGCCCGTGTACTGTTCGCCGGTCTGGGTGTTGTACAAAATCTGGTCTGTGGTTTCCTCTCCGGTGGCAACGTCCAGCTCCACCCAGTCGCTCAGGGTGTCGCTGTCGTAGAAAAGGCGGTATGCCGAGGCAGCCTCGGCGCGGTAGACAGGGGTGCCGTCCTTTTCCTGCACCACCACCCAGCTGTTCTGCTGGTAATCTGTATCCCAATCGGAACCATCCAGCCCCTCCGGGCGGGCGTAGCAGCTGAACACCAGCTTATCGCCGCATAGGGTGCAGTTGTATGCCCCCTCCGGCACCGGAAGCGCTGCGCCGGTGGCAAGGTCGATGACCTGACAGGTGCCGTAGCCGGACTCCGGGACGTATTCACCATCGATCAGGCGGCTCTCCTGTAGCACCAGCAGGCCGTTTTGCAGGGTGGCACTCTGCTCGCCTTCAAAGGACATCACTTCAGTGCCGGTCTTGTCGTACAGGGTGGTGCGGCGTCCGCCCCGGCCGGTGGGGTCAGACCAGCTGCGCAGCCAGTAGTCTGCGGTGCCGGTGGTGCTGTCCTCTACCAGCGAGACGTTTTCGCTGCGGGTGGACTGATGCAGCGGGGTGCTGCCGCACAGGATGGTGGTGCTGCTCCCGGAACGGCCATAGCAGTACAGCACACGCAGACGGCCATCGTTCAGCACGGCGGGGTCGTACAGGGGCTTGCCGCTGTCGTCTGTTGGAACAGAAGCGGCAGAGCTGGCAGCGCCCGGCACGCCGGTGGCAGGCGGCAGCAGGGCACAGCCGCAGCCTAAAGTAAGGGCAAGGGCTGCGCAGACCGCCCCGCAGCCGATACGCAAGACAACACGCTTCATAAAAACACTCCTTTGCAAAAAAACAGGGAGGAAAATTTTACCGTTCACTCAGAATACGAAATAACCGCATTTTTCATTGCAGGTCTTGCAGAAAAATGCGGCTAAAAACGGTTACAATTACATTACAGCTGCGCCGGGGTGGACGCTTCGGCTTCTTCCATCTGCTCCAGCTGCCGCAGAAAGGCCAGCAGGAAGGGCAGCGAGATAAAGAAGGTGAGTGCGTCCGCAATGGGCTGGCAGAGCTCCACGCCCACAAGACCCAGCACCCGGGGCAATACGAGGATCAGCGGGATAAAACACACGCCCTGCCGGCAGCAGGCCAGAAAGGTAGCGCGCCCGGCCTTGCCCACGCTCTGGAAGGTCATGTTAGTCACCACGATCACCGGCTGCAAAAGGATGGCAAAACACTGGTAGCGGAAGGCGGGCAGCGCCACGGCGGTAACCTCCGGGTCGTCCCGGAACAGCCGGATCAGGCTTTCGTCGTTCCACCAGCACACTGCGATCAGCACCACCAGCAGCACAAAGGCGGCTTTCAGGGTAAAGACGGCGGCCTGCCGTACACGATGGTACTTGCGGGCACCGTAGTTGAAGGACGCCACCGGCTGCAAGCCCTGTCCCACGCCGATGGCCACCGAGAGGATGAACAGAAAGATGCGGGTCACGATGCTCATGCCCGCCACGGCGGCGTCGCCGTAGCTGCGGGCGGCGATGTTCAGCAGCATCCCGCCGATGCTGTTCAGTCCTTGACGGCCAAAGCTGGGCGCGCCGCCTGCAAGGATCTGCAAAAACTCGCGCGGCTCCCGGGTGACGGCGGAAAGCCGGAACTGGCTGACCGTTTTGCCCCGCAGGAACATATACAGCAGAATGCCGAAGCTGATGGTCTGGCTGAGGGCGGTGGCAATACCGGCACCGGCAGTGCCCAGCCCCAGCCCGAACATGAACAGAGGGTCCAGCGCAATGTTCAGCAGTCCGCCGGTGACAAGCCCGATCATGGCAAGGTTTGCCTTGCCCTCATACCGCAGGATGTTGTTCATTACCAGACTGGAGATCATCAGCGGGGCGGCAAGCAGGATGGGCCGGGCGTAGGCGCAGGCATGGGGCAGAATGGTTTCGGTGCTGCCCAGCAGCATCATGAAGTCCGGCAGGGTGGCAAGGCCGACCACCGCCAGCACTACGCCAAAGGCCAGCGCCGTAAAAAAGCTAGTGGAGGCAAAGCGGGTGGCGGCGTGGGTATCCTGACTGCCCAAGCGGCGGCTGATGATGGTGCCGGAGCCGTGCCCCAGCATAAAGCCCAGCGCCTGTATGATGGCCATCAGGCTGGAAACAACGCCCACCGCGCCGGAAGCGCTGGTGGAGATGCGCCCCACAAAAAAGGTATCGGCCAGATTGTAGATGCTGGTGATCAGCATACTTAAAATCGTGGGCGCGGCAAGGCTGAGGATCAGCCGGGGGATAGGGGTCTCGGTCATTTTATGATATTGCACCGCAGTGCGGTCCTGCTGGGTCATGGAAAAATATCCTCCTTCAAAAACGAGAAAACCGCCCCTTCCAGAGCGGCAGATAAGCTTTGTAAAAACAGTATAACGCAGTTGCGGCAAAATGTCGAGAGGGAGAAAAAACGGCCTTTTGCCCCTGCGAAGGGGCGAAAAAGCGGGCGAAAACAGGGTGGTTTCTATATAAAGTGCTAAAGAATTGTCGAATTGCTTGTGAAAAATCACGATATGTGGTATTCTTTATAAGAAGGAATTGGAAAAATCTGTGCATTTTATGATTGGGAGGGATTTGTACATGAAATCCGTAGCACAAACTGTGATCGAAGCCGACCGCTTTTATACCATTGCCGCCCACACCGGCAATGTCATTCAGGCAGTGGAGGGCAGCAAGGATGGCGGCACCGTCCGTCTGGGTAAGTACGACCACAAGCCCGAGCAGGAGTGGAGCTTTGTCCGCGAGGGCGATGGCGTGTACCGCATCCGCAACCGCGCCTCCGGCAAGCTGCTGGATCTGACCATGACCGGCACCGCCAACGGCACATGGCTGCATCTGTGGGAGGATGTGGGCGGCACGTCCCAGATGTGGAAGGTGGAGCACACGCCGGAGGGCACGGTGCGTCTGCGCTCCTCCTGGGCGGGCGGCAAGTGCGTGGATACCGTGGGTATCGGTGCTGAGGTGGGCGCTGTGCTGCAGATCTGGCAGGAGGTGCCCGGCGGTGGCGACCAGCTGTGGGTCATCTCTGAGGTAAAGGACCGCGTAAAGCGTGCCGCCAAGGTTGAGCAGGCAGCACCCGCTGCCGAGACTACGGCAGCACCGGCCAAGGAAGCCGCTCCCGCCAAGAAGCCCGCAGCCCGCAAGCCCCGCACCGCCAAGAAGGTGGAGGAGAAGCCCGCTGCAAAGGCCGCAGAGCCGGTCAAGGCAGAAAAGCCCGCCGCGAAGAAAGCCGCTAAGGCAAAGGCCGAGCCTGCTGCCCCCGCCGCAGAGGTGAAGGCTGCTCCCGCTGTGGAGACCAAGGCCGAGCCTGCTGCAAAGGCTGAACCGGCTGCCAAGGCTGCGCCCGCTGCGGAAGCAAAGACTGCCCCTGCCGCCGCAAAGCCCAAGGCAAAGCGTGCACCCTGCAAAAAGACCGTAAAGAAGTAAAAACAGAATGATTGTTCTGCTTTTTAGAGATTTCCCCCGCAGCGCAAATGTTTCCGAAGGAAACAGGCGCTGCAAATGCCGTTTTCCGTTACGACCCCATCTGTGAACATAAAAAATCGGACAGACCGCAGTCTGTCCGATTTTTTGCGTTTATATAAGCTCTTTATGCAGCAGGGGAGGCAGCATCGCTCTGGGCAGCGGTCTGCGCGAACTGAATGATGCTCTCGATGGTCTTGCGCAGCTGCACAAGGCTTTCCACGTCAGAGTCCTGCATCCGGGAGGTGGGAGCGGTCACCACGGTTTGGGCGGCAGTCACCGTGCCGACTAGTTCCGCATGGATGTGGTGGGCAGGCACGTCCAACAGGATGTGCACCTTGGGGGACAGGGTCTTGAGCAGCCCCTGCTTTTCGATGCCCAAAATCAGCTGCGGCGCGTCTTCACCGGCGGTGAGATTCGGCAGCTGAAAGTAGAGGTAGCCCTCTTTCGCGTTGGCGGGCTGCACGGTTTTGAGCTGCTTCAGGTCCAGCTGGAAGTCGTTCACCTGCTGCAAGCCGGTGGCGGCGGGGTCTACTCCCAGCAGGGTGGCCAGCTGGTCCTGAGAGATGTAGCTGCCCAGCGACCAGCCCGGCAGCAGCAGGCTTGCCAACGGATACTCGGCCACAACCGTGCTGCGCAGCTTGTTGTACAGCTGTCCGGCATCGTACAGGGTTTCCTCTTCGCTGATGTACATCCGGGTCAGAGGGGCATCGTTGACGGTGCTGGTGCCTGTCGGGTACAGCGCCAGCTGCACCGCCCGGGGGGTGTACTGGCCAGTCAGGCTGCCGGTGGTGCCGCCGAACTTGTCCAGCAGAGCATAAAGGGCGGGCGGCTCGGCCTCGGTGGAGGTGATGGTGTAGTCCAGCGCAAAGCTGGCACCGCTCTGGAATGCCTTGACCCTGCGGCTGACCAGACTGTACAGCACCGCCGCAGCCACCGCACACACCAGAACCAGACACAGCAGAACGATCAGCGCCACCCGCAGACCGGTGCGCTTTTTGTGGGAAGATGCCATGGGAAACCTCTCCTTCCGGTAAAACGTATTTGTTTCAGCATAACGGAACTGCCTGCAAATGTCAAGCGCTGCAAACTACGGACAAAACAAAAAACCTGAAACATTTCTGTTTCAGGTTTCTGGCGGAAAGATGGGGATTCGAACCCCAGAACGCTTTTGACACGTTACACGATTTCCAGTCGTGCGCCTTAGACCAACTCAGCCATCTTTCCACATCTTCTGTTCTGCCTTTGGGCGGGTGCCCTTGGCGCTCCACTATAATACCTGAAAGCAGGCTTTTTGTCAAGGATTTTTTTGAAAAAAATCAGACTTTTTTAAAAATGACGAAAAAACGCGAGAAAGCGCTCTGTCGCATGGACGGAAAACACCAAAAGCCCTTGACGCACCTTTAAAATAGGTCTATATTGAGGGCAAAGAGCACTGCGGCGGGTCATTTTGTGCCGCAGCGGCGGAATATAAGGAGGATGCTTTCATGACTTATCCTGAAGTGCTTGCCAATGCCCGTACCTGCATTGGTCAATACTGCAAGGCCTGCCCGGTGTGCAACGGCGTGGCCTGTAAAAACCAGATCCCCGGCCCGGGTGCCAAGGGCGTGGGCGATACCGCCATCCGCAATTATAATAAGTGGGCGGACATCCGGGTGAACATGGATACCCTGTGCCCCGGCGGTGCACCGGACACCACGCTGGAACTGTTCGGCAAAAGCTTCCGCTATCCCTTCTTTGCCGGCCCCGTGGGCGCAGTGAACCTGCACTACTCCGATACCTACACCGATATGACCTATAACGATGTGCTGGTGCGCGCCTGTGCCGAAAACGGCATTGCTGCCTTTACCGGTGACGGCACCAACCCCACCGTGATGGAGATGGCTACCCGCGCCATCGGCGCTGCGGGCGGCTGCGGCGTGCCCACCATCAAGCCGTGGAACATCGACACCATCCGGGAAAAGATGGCACAGGCCAAGGCCAGCGGCTGCTTTGCCGTGGCCATGGACGTGGATGCAGCGGGTCTGCCCTTCCTGAAGAACATGACCCCGCCCGCCGGCAGCAAGAGCGTGGAGGAGCTGGCCGAGATCGTGCAGCTGGCGGAGCGCCCCTTCATCGTCAAGGGCGTGATGACCGTCAAGGGCGCACTGAAGGCAAAGCAGGCCGGTGCCGCTGCCATCGTGGTGTCCAACCACGGCGGCCGTGTGCTGGACCAGTGCCCCGCCACTGCCGAGGTGCTGCCGGAGATCGCCGCAGCCCTCAAGGGCACCGGCGTGAAGGTGCTGGTAGACGGCGGCATCCGCACCGGTGTGGATGTGTTCAAGGCACTGGCACTGGGCGCAGACGGCGTGCTGATCTGCCGTCCCTTCGTGACCGCTGTTTACGGCGGCGGCGCAGAGGGCGTGAAGTGCTACATCGACAAGCTGGCCGGGGAGCTGGCCGACACCATGCAGATGTGCGGTGCCCATACGCTGGCCGAGATCACCCCGGATATGGTGCGGGTCTGAGATTCTTATTATAAGTAACAAAAAGGAGATGCCCGGCAGGACATCTCCTTTTTTTGCTTACTTCAAAGTGCCGTCCAGCACCTGCTGGTAATACCACGGCTTCGGAGCGTGGAAGGTCTTGCCGCTGAGGAAGGCAAAGTCCGGCTGGGTGAAGCGGGGCATGGTCAGCTCCCATGCGCACAGCGCCTGATACTTCAGCTTCAGTTCCCGGTTGGCGCTGTTGTTGCCGTACTTGCTGTCGCCAAGGATGGGGCAGCCGATGCTGGCCATGTGGGCGCGGATCTGGTGGGTGCGGCCGGTGATCAGCTGCACCTTCAGCAGGGCCAGACGACCGGAGACGGCGATGGTCTCGTACCGGGTCTCCACCTCTTTTGCGCCGGGCTGCTTGTCCTCCACGATCTTCACAATGCCGCGGTCGGCGTCCTTCAGCAGGTAGCCGCCCAAGGTGGCATCCGGCGGCACGGGACGGCCAAAGGTGACGCAGAGGTAGGTCTTTTGCACCTCGCGGTTTTTGATGGCAGAAAGGAACAGCTCCTCGGCCTCCGGGGTCTTGGCAATGATCACAAGGCCGCTGGTGCCGGTGTCCAGCCGGTGGCACAAAGCGGGGGTGTACAGGTCGTTCTCCTTGTACTCGCCCTGCTTGTTCAGGTACAGCAGCGCGCGGTTCAGCAGAGTGTCGTCCTCCGGGCCGTCCACCGCAACGCCGGCGGGCTTGTTCACGATCAAGATCTGCGGGCAGTCGTACACCACCTGCGCCGGGGTGCGGGCGTTCTTCCATGCGGGGCCTTCTACCCGGCGGTCTGCGTCCAGCACGTCATCCAGAATGAACAGCTTGATCTCATCGCCCGCCATCACGCGGGTGGAAAGCGGCTGCTTTTTGCCGTTCAGCTTGATCTTGTTCTCCCGCAGAGCCTTGTTCAGGCGGCCGGGGGTCAGGGCGGGGTACTGCTGGGTCAGATAATTGTCCAGCCGGGTGGGGGCAAGACATTTTACTTTTAAAATTTTCACGGGAAATTCCTCTCTATCTTAAAATCAGTCGCAATAGAATGGGTTCTTGATTCGTTTTTATTGTAGCGGAAGAAATCTACCGCGTCAAGAAAGAAGGTATTTTTATGAACCTGAAATATAAGATTCTGGCTGTTCTGGCTGCGGGCATCGCATTGACGGCCTGCGGCGGTTCCGGTGCCCCTGCCAGCACCCCCGCATCCAGTGCGGTGCCTGCCTCGTCCCATGTGGCAGAAGAAGGCGTTACAGAGCCGATCGATCTGCTGACCGGGACACTGGACGATCTGGACGACCCGGATACGGTAACGTTTATCCCGGCATCCATCGTTTCTGGCGTACAGGACGGCAAATTGACTGCAAAGGTGTTCAGCTACGACCGTTATAAAAAGGAAGATATTGAAAACCTTGCCGTTGGCGACAAGATCACCTTCCACGAGGAGGGTGCGGCATGGAATCAGGTCGTGAACGCTGAGGTGACAAGCGTTGAACGGAATGACCAGTACCATCTTGTAAGCATCAACGGCGGTATGGAGCAGCCCGGCGGGCTGGACTTGAAGCTGGAGGATGACGACACCTACCGGACGATGACCTTTGACGATTACCCGCTCTATTACGAGATGGGAGAAAAGACGATGCCGCTGGCAGAGGATGTAGTGCTGAAGGACAGTTCTGCCGACCCGCAGGCCGAAGCCGTGGAGACCACGGGCGCGGATGCAGTGGCAGCAGCGATCAATGCAGACCCCGACAACTGGACCACCTATAATACCACGCTGGTGGTGCAGGGCGGCAAGGTGCTGGAGGTGCGCCGCATCTGGGTGCCGTAAATTTTGCTCAAAACCGTTGACAAACGTTTTGCGTATGCTATAATTTAGCTGTACGCAAAGGGGCACTGTGCCTGCTTTGCGGAATGTAAAATTATGACAGATGGCAATGATGGGGTCAGAAATGCACACACCACCGTCCAGAGAGAGCGCCCGCGGCTGTAAGGCGCTCCGGTCGGGATCATTTCGCGCCACCCCGGAGCTTCCGGCGAATGTAAACCGGACGCTGCGCAGCGTTAATGCGCCGAAAGCGGCAGGGGACATGTGATCCTTTGCAATTTGGGTGGTACCACGGAGTTTGATGCACAAGCAGCCTTCGTCCCTTTTGGGATGAGGGCTGTTTTTTGTTTTTTTACCGTGCCGCCCCTCTGCCATAACAGCATAAAAACGGCGCCTGAGCGCCAAAGACGATTGAGGAGAGAAAGAGCTATGCAATGGACCGGTTTGAATGAACTGCGCGAAAAGTACCTGAGCTTCTTTGAAAGCAAGGGTCATCTGCGTCTGGACAGTTTCCCCCTGGTACCCAAGAACGACCCCAGCCTGCTGCTGATCAACAGCGGCATGGCACCCATGAAGAAGTGGTTCCTGGCACAGGAGGAGCCGCCCCGCCACCGCGTGACCACCTGCCAGAAGTGCATCCGCACCCCGGATATCGAGCGCGTGGGCATCACTGCCCGCCACGGCACCTTCTTTGAGATGCTGGGCAACTTCTCCTTCCAGGATTACTTCAAGGACGAGGTCATTCCTTGGGCTTGGGAGTTCCTGACCAGCGATGAGTGGATGGCTATCCCCAAGGACCGTCTGCACATCTCTGTGTACGAGGAGGACGACGAGGCCTACGATATCTGGACCAAGAAGGTCGGCATCGCCCCGGATCACATGGTGCGTCTGGGCAAGGAGGACAACTTCTGGGAGCACGGCTCCGGTCCGTGCGGCCCCTGCTCCGAGATCTACTTTGACCGCGGCCCCGAGTACGGCTGCGGCAAGCCGACCTGCGGCGTGGGCTGCGACTGCGACCGCTATATGGAGATCTGGAACCTCGTGTTCAGCCAGTTCGACGCCGACGGCAAGGGCCACTACGAGCGTCTGGCACGCCCCAACATTGATACCGGCATGGGCTTGGAGCGTCTGGCCTGCGTGATGCAGAACGTGGGCAACCTGTTCGAGGTGGATACCGTGCAGAGCGTGCTGCACCATGTGGAGCACATTGCAGGCAAGACCTACAAGCAGGACCCCAAGACCGATATCTCCATCCGCGTCATCACCGACCATATCCGCAGCTGCACTTTTATGGTGTCTGACGGCATCCTGCCCTCCAACGAGGGCCGCGGCTATGTGCTGCGCCGTCTGCTGCGCCGCGCCGCCCGTCATGGCCGGATGCTGGGCATCGACCACCCCTTCCTGGTGGATCTGGTGGAGACCGTCATCCAGTCCAGCGAGTCCGCTTACCCCGAGCTGCGCGAGCATGACGCCTATATCAAGAAGGTCATCGGCACCGAGGAAGCAAACTTTGCCCGCACCATCGATGCCGGCATGAACATCCTGAACAA
>CAKSWQ010000013.1 GCA_934512105.1 uncultured Faecalibacterium sp.
CTTTGGCATGGCGGCAAGGTTTCTGGCTAAAGTGCAAAGTTCCCGGGCGCGCCAGAGGCTCCCTCTCCGAGGGAGCTATCACGGCGTAAGCCGTGACTGAGGGAGTTTGCGTGCCAATACCCCCTCAGTCAAAGCCTATCGGCTTTGCCAGCTCCCCCAAGGGGACGCCTTATGGCACTGCCGCAAGGCTTACCGCTACCGCGAAAAGCCGTCCCCTTGGGGAAGGTGGCTGCGACCAAAGGGAGCAGACGGAAGGGGTTCTGCCAGCTCTCCCAGTCGGGGTAACTGGCAGAGAAAAATTGATTTCCGAATTTTTGCAAAAAGGGCTTGCAAAAGCGCGGTGACTGCGGTATAATATTTCTCGCAGTCACTGATATGCCTCTTTAGCTCAGTCGGTTAGAGCACCTGACTGTTAATCAGGGTGTCGCCTGTTCGAGTCAGGCAAGAGGCGCCAGCAAAGCGATGGATATTTTTCCATCGCTTTTTTGTTTTTCTGTATCTTTTTTCACTCTTTCTTTACGTTTCTTAAAGAATATCGCCTTGAAGAACCCTAGTGGTTGTGGTATACTTTTATAAGTTTATAGATGTGGAAAAGCTGCATGGCTTTCCCGCATCCGCAGACAGGCGCTCCCCGGTCAGAAAACTGCCGTGCAGGGGCGCAGTTTTTTCGTTGGTCAAATCAGCAGGCAGGCCGGTGGCTTTGTGCGGCAAACGCAGGGCGGCAGGGCGGCTTGGTGTCGTTTGAATAAATCTTGAGAGTAAAAGGAAACATCTATGCGTTATACCTACGTCCGGCAGCACGATACCACCGACTGTGCGGCTGCCTGTCTGGCCATGGTGTGCCTGCACTACAAAAAGGAAGTTACCATCACCCGCCTGCGGGATATGATGGGCACCGACCTGAAAGGCACCAACCTTGTAGGCCTGCAAAAAGCCGCCAATGAACTTGGTTTTACCACCGCCGCAGTCCGCGTGGACCGCGAAAACTTCCTGAGCGATTTCTCGCTTCCCTGTATTGCACAGGTCATTACCGATCAGGGTCTGGCTCACTTTGTTGTGGTGTTCAAAAAGACCACCATCAAGGATGACGGCGCGCGCCGCAAGCACATGCTGAAGGACGCCGAAGCCCGCAAGGAAGACGAGGAAAAGGGCAAAAAGCATAAGTGCAAGGATTACGTCATCATCGGCGACCCCGGCACGGAGCTGAAAAAGATCAGTCTGGACGAGTTCTACAAGAACTTTACCGGCGTTCTGCTGCTTTTGAACCCCACCTCGGAGTTCAAGGGCGGCAAGCTTGGCAAGGACGGTAAAGACGGCAAAGACGGCAAGAGCGGCAAGTACGGCATGATGAAGCGGTATATCGACCTGCTGCTGCCCCAGAAAAAGCTGTTCTTCTACGCCATCCTCAGCTCGATCATCACCACCATTCTGGGCATCGCGTCCTCCATGTTCAATAAGATCCTGATGGACGAGGTGCTGCCCTACGGGCTGAACAACCTGCTGGTTACATTGATCTTAGTGTTCAGCGTGGTCAGCATCACCAGTACCCTGATCGGCTTTGTACGCCAGTGGGTGCTGATCCATCTGTCCATCAAGATCGATATCCCGCTGATGCTGGGTTACTTCGGGCACATCTTCAACCTGCCCATGAAGTTCTTTGCCACCCGCAAGACCGGTGATATCACCACCCGTTACTCGGACGCAGACACCATCAAATCCATCTTTACCAGCATTGCGCTGAGCCTTGTGATGGATATCTCCATGGCCGTCATCACCGGCATCATCCTGTTCCGCATGAACGCCATGCTGTTCTCCATCTCGCTGTTCATGGCGCTGGTCAGCATCCTGCTGGTGCTGGTGTACAAGCAGCCCTATAAGCGGATCAACGAAGAGAGCATGGCACAGTCTGCTGCGCTGAACAGCCAGATGATCGAGAGCCTGCGCGGCATCGAGACCGTCAAGTGCAACGCCAACGAGCAGACCGAGCTGGATAATCTGGAACGCGAGTACATGAAGAGCCTGAAGATCAGCCTGCGTTCCAGCCGCATCAGCACCACACAGGGTCTGATCTCCTCCTTCATCTCCACCGGCTTCAGTATGCTGACCACCTATGTGGGCATCACGCAGGTGCTGAACGGCGAGATGACGCTGGGCGGCTTTATGGCCTTTAGCACCCTGTCCAGCTACTTCACCTCCCCCCTGAGCAACCTGATCGGCCTGCAGATGCAGATCCAGGAAGCCAGCATCTCCATGAAGCGTCTGACCGAGATCATGGACTACCCCTCTGAGAACGAGACCGCCGAGGGTGCGGAGCAGACCGAGATGGACAAGGTGGAGGGCGACATCGAGTTCAAGGACGTCACCTTCCGCTACGGCAACCGTGCCCCCGCGCTGGATCATGTCAGCTTTACCATCCCCGCCGGTAAAAAGGTGGCGCTGGTGGGAAGCAGCGGCAGCGGCAAATCCACCATTACCAAGCTGCTGCTGAAGTACTACGACCCCGAGAGCGGCGAGATCGACGTAAACGGCGCAAATCTGGCAGAGTACAGCAACCATTCGGTGCGCCGCGCCATTGCCTATGTGCCCCAGAATGTGGAGCTGTTCAGCAAGACCATCTACGACAACATCCGCATCTCCCGCATGGACGCCACGCTGGAAGAGGTGAAGGAGGCTGCCAAGAAGGCCGACGCCCACGAGTTCATCCGTCACCTGCCGCTGCAATACAACACCTATCTGGAGGAAGCCGGCAACGGCCTGTCCGGCGGCGAGAAGCAGCGTATCGCACTGGCGCGCGCCTTCCTGAAGGACTCCAACCTGTACATTCTGGACGAGTCCACCAGTAATCTGGACTTTGCCACCGAGACGCTGATCTTCAACATGATCTACGAGCAGCTGGCAGACCGCTCCATGCTGATCGTGGCGCACCGCCTTTCCACCATCCGTGACTGTGACCTGATCCTTGTGATGGATCACGGCAAGATCGTGGAACGCGGCAACCATGAGGAACTGATGGCAAAGAACGGCCGCTATGCCGAGCTGTGGAATATGCAGCAGGGCATCTTCCGCAAGCGCAAGCCCGAGCCCGCTCCGCAGGTACCTTCCGCTGTGGTGGAAGAGGACGACGACGGCGAGTCCATCACCTACTGACCGCACCGCATCCGCAGCGTTTGCCCGGATGCCGCATAAGCTTTTTCCCGCTGGGGAAACCAGAGAATGCCTCGTTATGGTGTGCCCGGAGGCAGACGCTTCCGGGCATCTTTTTGTTTCGGCTTACATTATAAAAATAACAGGATTAGGGGTAATTTATCATGAATGAGATCAAAGTTGCTGAAAACAAGACCCTCAAGCTGACCAACGTCCTTTCCCGCGTTGTGCGCCCGGAGGAGCTGCCCAATCTGCCGGTCATCCTGACCCAGATGCAGAACTTTATGAAGAGCAACGGTGCACAGCCCATCGGCCCGCTGGTGCAGGCCATTACGGAGGGCACCGGCCCGGATCACATGCCCGTCATGTACATGATGCAGCAGGCCACCCAGATGATCAGCCAGATGGAGCCCGGCTACCACATGGACGCCGTGCTGCGGGTAAAGAACTGCCTGTACGCCCACTTTACCGGCCCGCTGGCCTACAACCAGCTGGCTACCTCCAAGCTGCAGATCATGGCTTTTGAAAACGACATCAAGCTTACCGGCAACAGCTACACCATCTATGTCAATCAGGACGAGGACGACGGCGTGATCGACGTATTTATGGAGACCAAATAATTATGACAACAACCATTCAGAACCTTTCGGATCTGCAGGACCGCCGGATCATGATGGACAAAAAGCTGCCCCCTTACGGGTACGCCTTTGTCATTCTCACCGGCCTGTTCATGATCTTTCTGGTGATCTGGAGCACCCAGACCAACCGCATCTATGTCAGCCAGAACAGCGGTGTGGTGCAGGCCGCCAACAAGACCTACATCATGTCCAGCTACTCCGGCTCCATTACCGAGCTGTATGTCTCCGAGGGCAGCTATGTGAACGAGGGCGACCTGATCGCCCGGCTGAAGAGTACCGATCTGGATATGCAGAAGGACACCCTGCAAAGCCAGCTGGATATCTACCAGAAGCAGCTGGACCAGTACAACAAGCTGCTCAAGTGCATTCAGGACGACACCAACTACTTCGACGAGACAAGCGCCGAGGATCAGCCCTACTACTACCAGTACCAGACCTACAAAAGTCAGGTATCGCAAAAGACCTTTGACGCCGCCACCTATCAGGCTGCCGGCTACTCCGACACCCAGATCAAGGCTTTGATGGAGCAGAACCAGAGCGAGCTGGAGTCTTTGTACTACTCCACCATGCAGACCATCTCCCAGAGCATTACCAGCGCACAGGTCAACGTGGATAACCTGCAGGCGCAGATGGATTCCCTGAACACCGGCGCCAACGATTACTACATCTACGCCCCCACCTCCGGCGTGATCCACATGGACACCCCCTACAAGGAGGGCATGGTGCTGAGCGCCGGTTCCGCACTGGCTACCGTTGCCAGCGAGAACGATGATCTGGAGATCATGGCCATGGTGACGGTGAACGACCGTCCCCTGCTGCATGTCGGCGACCCCTGCAAGATCGCCATCACCGGCCTGTCGGAGTATTCCTACGGCACGCTGACCGGCACCGTCACCTCCATTGACAGCGACGTGACCTCCAGCAGCAGCGGCTCCTACTACAAGATGACCATCAAGCCCGACGCCACCTATGTGGTGAGCCGCAGCGGCGACAAGGTGGATCTTTCCAACGGTATGAGCGTGACCGCCCGCGTGGAATACGATCAGGTCACCTATTTTGAGTATGCCATGGAGGCTCTGGGCGTGCTGTTCCGCTAAAAACGGACTGCACAGCACGGCAGGATGCCCCCTTTTACACCACCCCAAAGAGGTACAAACAACATGATTCGAACCGCAAAGAAACTGGCCGCCTGTGTGCTGATGCTGGGTGTGCTGGTATGCGGCACCGCACTGAGCGCTGCCGCCGCCAGCCTGCCTGTTGAAGAGCAGAACGGCGTTTCACTGCCTTGGCTCAAGGACGTGCCCGCCGAGAGCATTGCCACCGGCAGCTACTCTGCCAATATGCTGCTGGGCGCTTCCCAACAGCTGTCCCCCGTGGTCAAGCCCAGTTACAGCACCGACACTGTGGTCTTTCTGACCGACGACAGCAGCGTGCTGACCGTAAGCAGCAGCGGCGTGGTACAGGCTGTGGGCGTTGGCACCGCCACCGTTACGGCAGCCGCCGGCAACCAGATCTGCGCCTACACCATCGTGGTGTCCATGGACTCCTCCATGATCGTGACCGAGATGGATCTTTCCCTCTCCTCCAACACCATCTATGTGGGCAACTCGGTGTCGGCTTCGCTGCAGGTGCGCCCCAGCTCTGCCTCCAACTACGCCACTGTCACCCTGACCTCCTCTAACGAGAAGATCGCCACGGTGAACAGCTTTGGCCGCGTGACCGGCGTAGCCCCCGGCAAAGCCACCATTACCGCCACCTGCGGCTCGGTGGTAGCCACCACCACTGTCACGGTGCTTGCCCTGCCCACGGATTCCTCCACCGGCACAAGCGGCACCACCTCCAACAACAGCGGGCAGGCGATCACCCCCAGCACCAACTACATCGTGCTCAAGCCCGGTGCCACCCGCACCATTACCGCCAAGGCTACCCCTGCCAGCGCATCCCAGTCCTTCACCTTCAAGTCCGGCAACAGCAGCATTGCCACGGTCAGCCCCACGGGCGTGGTCACGGCGGTAGGCACCGGCTCTACCTCCATTACCATCTCCAACGGCAAGGCCACTGCCATGGTCACGGTCATCGTGAACCGCTCGGCAGATGCCTCCTCCGGCAGCAACACCAGCAATGACGGCACCGATACCCCGGACGACAGCACCCCCATCCCGCTGGACCCTGTGGTGCAGACCATTCAGGAAAGCAATGAGGATCAGGTGGTGTTTGCCCAGTCTGAGGTGCCCACCGTGACCGGCGAGATTTTGAACGCCCTGCGCACCACCGGCAAGACCCTGTGCGTGGTGGGCGACGGCTACACCCTGAACATTTCCGGCAAGGACGTGAAGAGCACCACCAGCGA
The DNA here is from genome assembly GCA_934512105.1 of uncultured Faecalibacterium sp. Classification (GTDB taxonomy): domain Bacteria; phylum Bacillota; class Clostridia; order Oscillospirales; family Ruminococcaceae; genus Faecalibacterium. The sequence continues at coordinate 6,133 of CAKSWQ010000013.1, forward strand.
GATCGACACCGCCATCACCTTCACCGAGAGCGAAGAGGGGCTGGAGTTCGAGCTGGACAACGGCCGCACCCTTCCCTGCGCGGTGCAGCTGGAGCTGGACGTGAGCACCTACTCCCGCCTGTACCTGTACAACACCATCAGCAACAAGTGGCAGTTCCTGAACAGCTACAAGGACGGCGTCATCACCGCTGACACGGCCGGCCGCTACCTGCTGACCAACCAGAACCTGCGGTTCGGTAATATCGACTGGACCTTCTTCATCGCAGGCGGCGTGGTAGTGGTCATTATCGCCATTGCCTACATCGCGTTCAAAAAGCGCTACTGGTTCTGGTAAATTCCCCTTTCCCCCTGCATAAACGACCGCCCGCTGCACAAGCTTCTGTGCAGCGGGCGGTTTTGTGTTCTATTCTATTCTCCCCTGTTACTCCACCGTTACGCTCTTGGCAAGGTTGCGGGGCTTATCCACGTCGCAGCCGCGCAGCACCGCCATATAGTAGGCGAACAATTGCAGCGGTACGATGAGCTGTAACGGCATCAGGATGTCATCGTACTCGTCCAGACGGATGACCTCGGTGGCAACGCCCTCCGGCACTTCCGCGTCCTTGGTGGTGAACAGCAGCACCCGCGCCCCACGGCTGCGGGTCTCCTTGGCGTTCGAGATGGTCTTTTCGTAGACGTTTTTCTGGGTGGCCAGCGCGATGACCGGCACGCCGTCCGTGACCAGACTGATGGTGCCGTGCTTCAGCTCGCCTGCCGCGTAGGCGTCTGAGTGCACATAGCTGATCTCCTTCAGCTTCAGGCTGCCCTCCAGTGAGAGGGCGTAGTCGAACCCGCGCCCGATGAAAAAGCAGCTCTGGGTGTTCACATAGCGGCTGGCAAGGTACTTGATCTGCTCACAGTCCGCAAGGCGGGGCTTGATGACCTCCGGCGCATGCAGCAGCTGGGCGGTGTAGTACTTCGTCTTTTCCTCGGTCAGCTGCCCCCGCGCGTAGGCAAGGCGCAGGGCAAACAGGTACAGCACGCACAGCTGCACCATATAGGCTTTGGTGGACGCCACCGCGATCTCCGGCCCGGCGTAGGTGTACATGACGTAGTCCGCTGCCCGGGCAATGCTGCTGCCCACCACGTTCACGATGGCCAGCACCGGCACGCCCCGGCTCTTGGCCAGCTTGAGGGCGGCCAGCGTATCGCTGGTCTCGCCGGACTGGCTGATGATGATGACCAGATCCTCCGGCTTCAGGATGGGGTCGCGGTAGCGGAACTCGCTGGCGATGTCCACCTGTGCGGGCACCCGCGCCAGCGCTTCGATGGCAGTCTTGCCCACCATACCGGCGTGCATGGCCGTGCCGCAGCCCACCAGATGCACCGTGCCGATGCTGCGCAGCTTTTCGTCCGTCAGCTCCGGGATGCGCAGCTCCGGCAGGCCGTTCTCCACCCGGGGGCTGACCGTTGCCGTGATGGCGGCGGGCTCCTCGTTGATCTCCTTGAGCATAAAGTGGGGGTAGCCGCCCTTTTCGGCGGCCTCCATGTCCCAGTCTGCGGTCAGCTTTTCGCGCTCCACCGCCTCGCCGAACTCGTTATAGAAGCGGATGCCCTGTGCCGTGCACACGGCCATGTCCCCTTCTTCCAGCACGCTGTACCGGCGGGTATACTTGAGCAGCGCCGGGATATCGGACGCCACAAAGTTTTCGCCCTCGCCCCAGCCCACGATGAGCGGGCTTTCCCGCTTGACCGCAAAGATGGTGTCCGGGTAGTCCTTGAACAGCACCGCCAGCGCGTAGCTGCCCCGCACCTTGGCCAGCGCAGCCTGCAACGCCTGCAAGGGCTCGCCCTGATAGCAGCTGTCGATGAGCTTTACCAGCACCTCGGTGTCGGTCTCGCTGGTAAAGGTGTAGCCCTTGGCCACAAGGCGCTCCTTCAGCGCGCCGTAGTTTTCAATGATGCCGTTGTGCACGATGCTGACCCGGGGCGTGGAGTGCGGGTGGCTGTTCACGTCGCTGGGCTCGCCGTGGGTCGCCCAGCGGGTATGACCGATGCCGCAGCCGCTCTGGGGCAGCGCCAGCTCCTCCAGCTTGCTGCGCAGGGTGGAAAGCCGCCCCTTGCTTTTGACCACGCGGATACCGTCCCGCTGGGTGAGCGCCACACCGGCAGAATCGTACCCGCGGTACTCCAGCTTCTCCAAACCATCCAGCAGCACCTGCTGGGCGCTGCGCATGCCAACATAACCTACAATGCCACACATACAAAATACCTCCAGACCGACTGCGGCGCGCCGAAATGCGCTGCTGCACAGTCAGTTTCCTCTATCAAAGTCTATGTTCTTGTATGGCTTTCTTTGCAGGGTTCTGTTTCGGTATTGCTGCCGATTTTTGCCCTGTTCTGCGGCTGGTATAGCCCTCAGCCGGAGAAACACCCGCCGAATCTTTCGATGATTCCTCTCCTCGTCACCCTCACGGCTGTCACCCGTGTGGCCCGGCGCTTTGCGTCAACTTGCGGTACACATTCCTTCTTTCAAAGTTTTTTGGGGCTCAGTGCATCCCCAGCATTTTATGCAGCTTGGGCTGCCACTTCAGTTTGTACAGCAGCAGCAGATTGCACAGTGCCCGGTCGTACAGGGCAAAGGCTACGTTGCCCATGCCCAGTGTGAGCAGGGTCATTGCCAGCGCGGTGGTGCGCAGCTCCTGCGAGATGCTGCCCGCCGGTACTACCACCAGCAGCAGGCCGTACATGGCCAGCACAGCCCCGTTGCACAGCAGCAGCTTGCACACCAGCTGCAAGGCCCCGGGACGGATGCGGTCAAATTTGGGCTTGACCAGCGGGTAATAGCCCAACAGCACGGTGAAGATCAGGGCGATCTCCTTATCCGGCACAAAGAGCAGCCCCAGCAGGCTGACGGCGGCGTAGGCCGTCCACGCCATGGTGATGCCGCACTCCATGCACACCGTTGCGATGAGAAAGCTGGCCACCGCCGGGGCAATGAACATGGCAATGGGGATGATGGTGCCCAGCAGCATCAGTGCCACGCACAGCGCCGCCGCCATGCCGCAGTAGGCCATGGCCCAGCTTTTGCTTTTTCGTTTCTTCATGGGATCTCCCATTTTTCGGTATCTGCGTCCTGTTCCAGCGGGTAGACCGCGTGTTGCAGGCCCAGGATCATGATATTGTTCAGCAGGGTATCGTTCAGCTTGAGATCCAGCATCTTGTACGCCCGCATCAGGTCGTTGGCCGCTGCCAGTGCCTGCCGCCGGGCGTTCTCCATGGCGGCAGCCTGCCCGTTGAGCTCGTTGACCACAAACACGTTGTACTGGCCGTTGCGGCGGTCGGCCTCAAAGCGCTCGGCCTTGTCCAGCAGATAGAAGATGCGGCCGATGCAGCTGCCGATGTACCGCATACTCTTGCGCTGGTTGGGGTCGTCCGTAGCCAGCGTGGAGTACAAAGCGCCGTAGATGTTGCTCATGGGCTCGGCAGCAAGGGCGTAGTTTTTGGCGCTCAGGTTCATCTGCACCACCGCCTGCTCCCGCTCCTGCGCAAACAGCCGCTCCAGTGCCGGGTTCTCCTGCCGGGCCTTCTCGTAGGCGCGGCGCAGCAGCAGCTTGTCCGCTGCGCGGCGCAGGCGCTTTGCCGGGCGCAGTTCGCTGTACTTGCGGTCCTGCAGGTTATGCCAGCCCATCAGGATCTCCACCTGCGCCGCCTGCCGGATGCCCAGCGTCTGGCACATCATGCTGCGCCGACACGGCGTACCGGGCACCCGCTGCCGTTTGCAGGTGGGCATCCGTCCCGCCAGACTGTCGGACAGGATGGCAAACAGCACCCCGTTGGTGCGCAGCAGATGGCAGGCGTAGAAGCCGTAAGACTTATACATCTGCCGCCGCACCCCGCGGAGATAACGCATATAGGTGTTGTAGTCCCGGATCGTCAGTTCCGGCAGATAGGGCCGCATCCGTCCCTTCATAAGAGCCAGCCATCCTTTCTGTACAGTTTTTGTATCCTTCGGTCAATAAGGTTAGTATAATCCTTTTTGTGCGCCAGCGCAACTACCGGATGCAAAAACTGCCGGAATTTGTCATTATGCCGAATTTTGTGAAATCGTTTTTTCAACAAAAAAACACCCGCAGACCGTCTCTTTTGTGCAAAAGACAGGGTGCGGGTGTTTGTGCCGGATTTTCCCGGCAAAAGACACACTTTTCCGGCGTAAGGTCTGCCGGGGCGGGGCTTAAATGCCCTTACTTCTTTTCAAAATGGGTGCGCTTGCCGTCAAAGCCGGACTTGGGCATGGGCTTTGCCACCTTCTCGGTCTTGGGGGCGTTATAGTACATATACAGCTGGCAGGGGATCATGCCGTTGTACATCTTGCGGCGCTTGTTGGCGCGCTTGCCGTAGTGCACTTCAAAGTCCATATCGGCGGTAATGGCGTACAGGCCGGCGCAGGGGTTTGCTTCCATCTGCTGGCCCAGCGTGCGCGCCAGCTTTGCAGCGCCCTCAATGGTGCCCAGACGCTCGCCGTAGGGGGGGTTGGTCAGCACGATGGCCTCCGGCTTTGCGGCAAAGGCGGCAACATCTGCCACCTCAAAGTGGCAGCGGTTCTCCACGCCCGCCAGCTTGGCGTTGGCGTTGGCCTGTGCCACGGCGGCGGGGTCGATATCATAGCCGAAGGCTTCAAAGCCCACGTCCAGCTTGGACTCTGCCAGTGCCTTCTGGCGCTGCTCTGCCCACAGGGCGGCGGGCACAAAGCTGTAACGCTCGGCGGCAAAGCGGCGCTTCAGACCCGGGGCGATGTTCATGGCCTTCTGCGCGGCTTCGATCAGCAGCGTGCCGCTGCCGCAGAAGGGGTCCTCCACCAGACTGTCGCGGCGCACACGGCCAAGGTCGGCAATGGTAGCCGCCAGCGTCTCGCGCAGGGGGGCTTCCATGGCGTTGCGGCGGTAACCGCGCTTGTGCAGGCCCTCGCCGGTGGTGTCCAGCATGATCTCACACACATTTTTGCGCAGCATAAAGCGCACCTTGTACTCCACGCCGCTCTCGGGCAGCACGGTGGTGCGGTGACCCTTCATCAGGCGCTTGACCACAGCCTTTTTGATGACGCTCTGGCAGGCGGGGATGCTGGTCAGCTGGCTGTTCAGGGAAGAACCGGTGACCGGGAAGGCGGCGTCCGCAGGCAGAAATTCCTCCCACGGGATGGCGTACACGCCATCGAACAGTTCGTCGAAGGTAGTGGCCTTATAGCGTGCCAGCAGCAGCATCACGCGCTCCACGGTGCGCAGGTTGAGGTTTGCAGCGGCGATCATCTCTGCCCCGCCGCAGAAGCTCAGACGGCCATCCTCCACCCGGATGTTCTCTGCGCCGATGCGGGTCAGCTCAAATTTAGCGGTGGATTCGCACCCGAAAAAGCAGGGCGCGATCAGTTCAAATTTTGCGGGCATGGTAGTTCCTTTCTGTTCTGTCCCGAAAAAACAGACCTGTCCGACCGGGGACAGGCCTGCCTGTGTTCCTTGTGATCCCAGCTGATGCGATGGCTCAGCGGCCACGGCGGCTGCGGGGGGCATAACCGCCGCCCCGGCGGTTGTTGGTCTCGTGATCGAGATCCGCCATTTTCTCCTCGCTCTGGCTCTTGAAGCGGCTCATCATGTCCTCAAAGCTCAGGTTGTCGGAGCGGGTGGGTGCCTTGGGCTGCCACACGCGGGGTGCAGCCTCCCGGGCAGGGCCACGGCCGCCTTCACGGGGGGCACGGCCTGCGCCGCGCCCGCCGGAGCGTCCGCCCTCCTGCCCATTGCGGAAGCCGCCCGGACGGGGGCCTGCGGGGCGGCCTTCCCGGGGCTGACGCGGCGCCGGGGGCAGCAGCCGCTTGATGGACAGCGCGATCTTGCCGTCCGGTGCAATGTTGATGACCTGCACCTTTACTTCATCGCCATCGTGCAGCACCGTGTTGATATCCTGCACGAACTCGTTGGATACCTCGGAAATGTGGACCATGCCGACACGCCCCTCCGGCAGCGCAACAAATGCGCCAAAGGGCTTTACACCGGTCACGCGGCCTTCGAATACGTTCCCTACCTCAATTGCCAAAACTCAATACTCCTTGCTTTCCAAATACTCTTGACCTGCCGCGCGGTCAGTTACCGGTCACATCCACAAAGATGCGCTCGTTGGGTGCGGCGTAGTTGTAAGAGTCGCGTGCGACCCATTCGGTGATCTGGTCGGCATCGCCGCTCAGTACGCGCTGCAGTTCCTGATTTTCTGTCTGTTGCTGCGCCACCTGTTCGTTCAGTGTTTCCAGTTCTGCCCGCTTGGAGCTGATGGTGACCTGATTGGAGATATAAGCCGCCAGCATACTCAGCAAAAGCAGCACGAAAAACAGGCGGAACGCCATGGTGACCACTGCATTCTTTCTGCGCTTTTTGCGTCCCGTATTCGTCATTGCCTTACGCTCCTGTCTGAACAGCAGACCTTCTGCGTCTGTTCTCTTACTTTGATACGTTTGAATTATACAACAATGCCCGCCGGTTTGGCAAGTTCTTTTTGGATTTTTTTGCGGTTCTTTCGGCGTTCCGGCGTAATTTGCGGGCAGTTTTGGCCGCAGCGCGGCGGCGGCGCAAAGGCTGCACCGCAAAACGGTGCAAAATGCGGCCGGGCAGACGCAAAACAGCCCGGATCCCCCGCCCCAGCGCCCGCAGCGGGATGCCCAGCACCCCGGCAGCGCAAAGGGCGGCGGCAAAGGCCGCAGCCACCATGTACCACCGCAGCACGCCCGCTTTGCTGTACCCGGCGGCGTAGCTCTGGCACGCCAGCAGCACCGCGCCGGAAAGCAGCACATCCGGCACAAAAGCCGCCCTGCCCCGCACGGGCAGAAAAGCCCGTGCCGCGCCAAGAGCAGCGCCCAGCAAAGCGCAGGCGGCGGCTTCCTGCAAGAGCCGGGCGGGCAGCAATACCTGTACCATCAGCGCAGCAGCCGGTGCCAGAAGCTGCCGGCTGCGCGGGCGGCGGTATATTCCAGCCCATCGAACCGCCCGGTCAGCTTCGCCTCCCCTGCTTCCAGATCCAGTGTCTGCATACTGATCTGCGCACCGGACAGGTGCAGAATGCCCTTGCCGGTCTCCAGCGCGGCGCTTTCGGCGCTGCAATGCAGCACCCGCTGCACCCCGGTAACGGTCAGCCTGCTGCGGCTCTCCAGGATCAGGTCATGGGGCAGCGGCGGCTTTGCGGCAGCTTTTTCCATAGGCAGTCCCCCTCTGCCAGCATTGTATGCGGGCAGGGCGGGCGGTTATTCCGCGATCACCTCGTACATCTCGCGGGCAACGTCTTTCGTGCGGGGCTCCACATCCGAGAGCACCCGCACCTTGATGGGACGGTTGCCGAAGGTGACCTCGATGATGTCCCCGGCGTTGACGGCCTGACTGGCCTTGGCTACCTTGCCGTTGATGAGGATGCGGCCTGCATCCGCCACCTCGTTTGCCACGGTGCGGCGCTTGATGAGGCGGGAGACCTTGAGATATTTATCCAGACGCATTTAAGTTGTTCCTTTCTTTTCAGCAAAAAAGCCGCCGCACCTTGTGCAGGCAGCGGCGGCGTGACAGAACCGATTACAGGGTGTCCTTCAGGGACTTGCCGGGCTTGAACACGATGCTGCGGGAAGCAGCGATGGTGATGGGCTCGCGGGTGCGGGGGTTGATGCCCTGACGCTCGGCGCGCTCGCGCACCTCAAAGGTGCCGAAGCCGGAGATGGTGATCTTTTCGCCCTCGGTCATTGCCTTGCCCAGTGCCTCAAAAACAGCGCTGACAGCCTGCTCTGCGCTTTTCTTGCTCATTTCGGTGTTTGCCGCAACCTGTGCGATCAAGTCGGTCTTGGTCATATTATTTGCCTCCATCTGATTTTTGTCTTAAATTCTCTCGTTCTATCGGAGCAGGTCATTCGACCTGAGTACCGCTTTGTTCCTGTTCCAGACACTGCTGTGCAAAGTGCTTGGACGCAAAGGTCAACGCTTCCTCTGCATCCACCCCTGCAAGCCGGGCAGCGTTCACCGCTGCAAACAGCAGCTGGCCTGCGGCCTGCTGCTTTGCGGTGTCCTCTGCCGTGGCAAAGGTCTGCACGGCGGCTTCCAGCCGGTGCTGTGCTGCGGCTGCATCCTGCTGCCCAAGGCCGTGCCCGGCGGCACGCTTTTGCAGTTTCTGCGCCCGCATGAGCGCGGGCAGCGTAGCGGGCACAGTGGCCAGCTCGTCGGCCAGGGTGGTGCGCCCCTTTTCCTTATTTTTGAGCGCATCCCAGCCATTTATACCGGCATTTTCCGCTGCGGAGGACGCAAAGATGCTGGGATGCCGGAACACCAGCTTTTCGCAGACGCTGCGGCACACATCCTCAAAGGTAAAGCGCCCCCGCTCCTCTTCTATGGCGGCGTGGAACACCACCTGCATCAGCACGTCCCCCAACTCCTCCCGGAGCAGTACGGCGTCGTCGGCGTCAATGGCTTCCAGCGCTTCACAGGTCTCTTCCAGAAAATTTTTGCGGATGGACGCATGGGTCTGCACCTTATCCCACGGACAGCCGTTTTCCGGGTCCCGCAGGATGCGGATCACCTGTAACAGCTGCTCCGCTGTATAGGGCGGCTGTGGGTTCCAGTCCAGCACACGTTCCATCTCCTTTTCAAAAAGATATTGTAGATTCTACCGCAGCCGTTGCGGTTTTTCAAGCAAAAAGCCGCAATTTTCCCGCTTTGTTCATGGTTTTCTGCGCTTTTCACAAAAACAGGACGGCGTCCTGTGGGGGATACCGCCCTGTTGCAAAGTTTTCCGGTTACGGGCTTACAGCTGTGCGCCGCACTTATTGCAGAACAGCGCATCGTCCGAGACGGGCGCACCGCACTGCGGACAGGTCTTGCGGGCAGGCTGGGCGGGCTGTTCCGGGGCAGCTTCTTCCGCCTCCTCCACGGGGGCTTCGTAGTCCACCTCCGCAGCCTCGGCCGGGGTCAGGGCAGCCTTCAGCCGGGTGATCTCCTGCTCGATGGCATCGATCATCTCGATGTATTTATCCACCAGCGGCTGGTTTTCCTCCTTGCCCTTGGCAAGGCTGTACACCAGTGCACCCAGCTGACGCTGTGCCTTGAGCAGCTTGCCCTGCTCGTTGACCAGCAGCGCCTGCGTCTTGCCCTTTTCGGCCAGATCCATGGCGGCGTTCCTGCCCTTTTCGGCATATTCCAGACCCATTGCTTTGATCTTGTTAAAATCCATAATAGACACCTCTCTTATTCTGGCAGTATTCTCTGCAGATCGCGGCGCATCCTGCGCCATACCGGGGTCGTATTCCCATTATAGCGCAGCGTTATGGCAATTGCAACGAATGCACCGCAATTTTTACAGTTTGGTGCTTGTTTGGAAACAAATTTTACGCATTTTTCACCTGTCAGGTGCGGCTGCCGTAGAACTCGCACAGCATACTGTCGGCGGGCAGCAGCTCCAGCGGCAGCGGGTCCACCTGCTCAAAGCGGCGGGCGGTCTCGTCCCACAGCTCGGCGTTGTGGCCTTCCAGCGTGAACTGACGGCGCACCTCGCCCAGCAGCCGGGAGATCAGTCCCAGCTCGTAGGTAAAGGAGGTGTCCAGCAAAAAGTCTGCGGTGGTCTTGAAGCCCTTGATATACCGCGTTTCGCCGTCCAGCACCTTGTCCCACATGGAAAGGGTCTTGGCAGGGCTGCGGCCGCGGGCTGCGGCATCCCGCAGAGTGCGGCGGCACAGGCGGATGTCCTGCGTATTGATGACCCGGCGGCCATCAATGCAGTACTCCTCCCGCAGACCGGCGTAGATGCGGTAGATCTGGTCGTCCGGCACAAGGCCGGTCAGCTCCGGGTTGAGGGCATGGATGCCCTCCACGATGCACACACCGCCTTGCAGGTCGATGGGCTCCACCGCGGCAGCACGCTGCTCGGTGGCAAAATCGTAGATGGGCAGCTCGGTCTTGCCGGTCTCGCTGAGCTGGCGCAGGCACTGCTTGATGAGGGGCAGATCCAGCGTTTCAAGGTTTTCGTAGTCCAGTGTGCCGTCCGGCATTTTGGGGTAGTAGGCAGCACCTTTAAAAAAGTTGTCCAGACTGACCACCTGTGCCGGGGTGCCCTGCTGCACCAGAGCCTTTGCCAGACAGTGGGCGCTGGTGGTCTTGCCGCTGGCCGAAGGGCCGGTCAGCATAACGATCTTTGCCCCGGAGCCGCGCACCTTCTGGGCGGCATACTGCACCCGCCGGGCGTAGCTGTTCTCGCTCAGCTGTGCCAGCGCCTGCGGGCTGCGGGCTGCTACATTATAAAGGTCTACTTCAACCAGTCGTTTCGGTACCCAGATCGTGATCATAAAACTCAGCCACTCCTTTTTTCCGTTCCAGTACCTCCGCAAAGCGCTGGATATACTCGTTCGGATACTTAAAATTGAAGATGCGCTGCATCCGTTTGCCCCCATCGGCTACCAGTTTGGTGCTGCCGCCTGCACCCGCCGAAAGGATGGTCTGGACTTCCTCCATGATATAGATATTATAGTAACCCTCGTGGCCCGGCTTGCACCAGCCCACGTTTTCCAGATTTTGCAGCGTATTCTTCTGCCGGTAGAGGTAATAGGGGCGGTAGCCCGCCTCCGCCAGCAGATGGCATTTTTCCAGCATGGCGGCTACGTCTGCGTAGTCGTTCTCCTTCTGATCCTCGATGACGATGCGGGACGCCCGCTTGAGGGTAAGGGTGTGGACAGTGATATTCTCCGGCTGCAAGGCGATGGCCTGCCGCAGGCTGTGCTCAAAGCCCTCCACCGTATCCCCGGGCAGCCCGGCGATGAGGTCCATGTTGATGTCCTCGTGTCCGGCGCAGCGGGCATCGGCGTAGCAATCCAGAATATCCTGTGCCGAGTGCTTGCGGCCGATATTGGCCAGCACCGTGTCCGAGAAAGTCTGCGGGTTGATGGAGATGCGGGTAGCGCCGTATTCCTTGATGACCGCCAGCTTTTCGGCATCGGTGCAGTCCGGGCGGCCTGCCTCCACGGTATATTCTACGACCTTGCTCAGGTCAAAATTCTCCCGCACGGTGCCCATGAGCTGCCGCAGCTGGGCTGCGGAAAGGCTGGTGGGGGTGCCGCCGCCGATGTAGATGCTGCACAAGGTCAGCCCCGCCCGCTCTGCCTGCACCCGGATCTCCGCTACTTCTTTGCACAGGCAGTCCACATAGGGCTGCACCAGCTTGCGGTCACGGTCCAGATTGCAGCTGACAAAGCTGCAATAGCTGCACCGGGAGGGGCAGAACGGGATGCCGATATACAGGCTGTACGTCTTGGGCGCGCTGCCCAGCCGCAGGATCGGCTCCTGCAGGTCGGCAATTTCCTTCGCCATTTCGTATTTTTGCTCCGAGCAGTCGAACCGCTGCAAAAAGAAGCGGTCGATCTGCTCTGCGCTCCACCCGGCGGCGCGCTTATCGTGGATCAGCCGCACCGGGCGCACACCGGTCATTTTGCCCCAAGGCGGGCGGATGCCCGTCCACTGGCGCAGCAGGTCGTAGGTCAGGCTGGCAAGGGCAAACTCCGGGGTTTCGCCGCCCTGCTCCACCGGCAGCGGCAGCGGGGCTTCCAGCGTTTTGCTCTTTTCCCCCTGCCGCACCAGCACCCGCAGACCGGTATCGCTCTTTTCTGCCCACAGACAGTCCTCGGCAGGCTCCGGCGGGGTCAGGGTCAAAGGTGCCATGGGGTAAAACAGGCGGGCAAGGTGCTCCACCTCGTACCCGGAGGGCAGCCCTGTGATATAGATCTTCATGTCGTTCTCTCTTTAAAAAATGTCGTTGCCGCCGCGCAGAGCGCTGCGGATGTAGTAGTTGTTGTCCAGCTCCGCGCCAAAGGTGGAAAATTCGCCGTGGCCGGGCAGCACCTGTGTTTCGCGGGGGATGGGCAGCTGCGCCAGCTTGCGCAGGCTGTCTGCCATCTGCGCGCTGCTGCCGCCCTCAAGGTCGGTGCGGCCGATGCTGCCGGTAAACAGCGTATCGCCGCAGAACAGATACTCGCCGCACAGCAGCACCACGCTGCCAGGGGTGTGGCCGGGGGTGTGCCACGCGGTAAAGTGCAGCTCATCCACCGCGATCTGCTCCCCTTCCGTATAGCCGCAGTCCGCAGCGGAAAGCGGGTACATCCGGTCTCCGGCAAGGTCTGCCTTTTCACAGTAAAGGGTGGCGTTCCACTCTGCTTTCAGCGCAGCCGCGCTGCCCACATGGTCGTAGTGGCCGTGGGTGCACAGGATGGTGGTAAGGGTGGCGTTGTGCTGCTTTAAAATTTCATCGTAGCTGTGCACCTCTGCCGCCGGGTCGATGACCACGGCGTGACCTGCATCGGAAATGAGCAGAAAGGTGTTGGTATACAGCGGCGGTGCCGCAGGAATGTGAAAGCCTTGCATCGTTACTCCTTCTTCTTCCACTCGTCGGTGTCAATGATGATAGTGCAGGGGCCCTCGTTCACCAGCGACACCTGCATGTGGGCACCAAACTCGCCGTGCTGCACGTCCTTGAGGCCGTGCTTCGCCATCTCGGCAAGGAACAGCTCATAGGCATCCACCGAGAGGGGCGGCTTTGCAGCCTTGATAAAGCTGGGACGGTAACCTTTTTTGGTGTCGCCGTAAAGGGTGAACTGGCTGACCACCAGCGCGGAATAGCCCAGATCCCGGGCGCTCAGGTTCAGCTTGCCCTCCGCATCCGGGAAAATGCGCAGACCCGCGCATTTATCGGCAAGTTTGGGCACGATGTCCAGCGTGTCGGTGTCCCTGACCCCCAGCAGGATCATGATGCCCGGGCCGATGGCGCGGGGCTCGCCGCCTTCCACCCGCACACTGGCGGAGGATACGGCCTGAATGACTGCTCGCATTGCATTAACTCCTTGTCACCTTGAGCACGTCCCGCACCTTGGAAAGGCGCGCCACCACACGGTTGAGGTGCTCGGTATTGTTGATGCCGATGGTCAGGCTGACCACGGCGCAGTTGTTTTCTACCTGACGGGCGTTCATGGCATAGATGGGCACCCGGATATCCGCCAGTGCGCTGAGCACGTCCTGCAGCAGCTCGTTGCGGTTCAGGGCAATGATCTCCAGCCCGGCCTTATAGCTGTCCTTCACGCTGTCTGCCCAGTAGGCTTTGACCCAGCGGGGGGCGTTGGAGGGGTCCTTCATGCTGGCAACGGCGTTGGCGCAGGTCTGCTTGTGGATGGAAACGCCGAAGCCGCGGGTGATAAAGCCCACGATGGGGTCGCCGGGCAGCGGGCTGCAGCACTTGGCAAACTTGATGGGGGTGTTATCGAAACCCTCCACCACCACGCCGTCGGTGGCGTGCACGCGACTCAGGTCTACCTTGGGCAGATCCTCCACCGACTTATTCTCCTCGGCCTCGGCAGCCTTGAGCTTCTGCCACTCTTCCTTGAGCTTGGGCAGGCAGTTGGCAATGGTCATGCCGCCGTAGCCGATGGCGGCGTACAGCTCCTCGGCGTTGTTCTGGCGCATCCGGCGGGAGCAGCTGTCGATAAAGGCATCCAGCTGGTCGTCCGGGATGATGATCATCTCGCGGCGCAGCTCCTTGGACAAAGCGTCCCGTCCCTGCTGGATATTCTCCTCCCGGCGCATCTTCTTGAACCAGTTGCGGATCTTGCTCTTGGCCTCGCTGGTGCGCACGATCTTGAGCCAGTCGCGGCTGGGGCCTTTGTCTGCCGGGCCCAGCAGCACCTCAATGATCTCGCCGGTAGCCACCACATGGTCGATGGGCACCATGCGGTTGTTCACCTTGCAGCCCACCATGCGGTTGCCCACCGCCGAATGGATGGCGTAGGCAAAATCGATGCAGGTAGCACCGGTGGGCAGGTTGATGACATCGCCCTTGGGGGTAAAGGCGAACACTTCTTCCGGCAAAAGGTCACTCTTCAGGTCGTGGAGCAGGTTGCCGGAATCCTCGCTCAGGCGCTGGTTTTCCAGCAGCTGGCTGACCCACGCCAGACGGTCGTCCAGCTTATCGTGGCCTTCGCGGCCTTCCTTGTACTTCCAGTGGGCGGCAACGCCGTACTCGGCCTGCTCGTCCATTTTGCGGGTGCGGATCTGCACCTCAAAGGGGATGCCCTCGTGGCCGATGACGGTGGTGTGCAGGCTCTGGTAGCCGTTGGGCTTGGGGGTGGAGATATAGTCCTTAAAGCGGTTGGGCAGCGGGTGGTACATATCGTGGATGAGGCCAAGGGTGCTGTAACACTCGGCCAGAGAATCCAGAATGACACGGACCGCGTAGATATCGTAGATCTCGTCAAAGGACTTGTTCTGCATGATGGTCTTGCGGTAGATGCCGTAAATGCTCTTGACCCGGCGCTTGATGGTGGCACCCTCGATGCCGCTTTCCACCAGACGGCGCTCGATGACGCCGGACACCTTGATGAGGAACTCCTCGCCGGAGCGCTCGCTGAGCATCCGGCTGATCTCGGAATAGCCCACGGGGTCCAGATAATGCAGGCTGCGGTCCTCCAGCTCTTCCTTGACGTTCAGGATGCCAAGGCGGTTGGCGATGGGGGCGTACACCTCCATGGTCTCACGGGCCTTATCGCGGCGCTTCTGCTCCGGCCATGCGTCGCCGGTGCGCATATTATGCAGCCGGTCGCACAGCTTGATGATCATCACGCGCACATCCCGGCTCATGGCCAGCAGCATCTTGCGCAGGTTCTCGGCCTGCAATTCCTCAATATTGGAGAACTGGATCTTGGTCAGCTTGGTCACGCCGTCCACCAGCAGCGCCACCTCCTCGCCAAAGGAGGCTTTCAGGTCGTCCAGCGTGGTGGGGGTATCCTCCACTACGTCATGCAGCAGGGCGGCGGCAATGCTCTCGGAGTCCATGCCCAGATCCAGCACCAGCCGGGCAACTGCCAGCGGGTGGCAGATATAGGGCTCGCCACTGCGGCGGCACACGCCGTTGTGGGCGTTATTGGCCAGCTCGTAGGCCTTTTGGATCATCTCCATATTGTAGGCCTTGCCGCTGGCCTGAATGGCCTCGCACAGCTTTTCCCACGTTACGATCTCCGGGCGCACCTCAGAGGGCAGCGCCCCCTCCGGTGCGTCTGCCAGCAGCGCCGTAGCGGCTACGGTGGCGGTCTCCTGCACCGGCTGGTGCAGATGGGTCTTGGCAGAGTAGCCATCCTCGTCCCGTACCGGAGCCGGGACCGGGGCAGTATTTTTCTTTCCCTCAGGCATTTATAGTTCCTCCAGACATTTCAGGATGGGGGCATCGGCAAGGTTCTTTTTGCCTGCTGTCGGCACCAGCTCCCAGAACTTTGCCCCGCCTTTTTCCGCTGCGGTGATCAGCCCCACCTGTTCCAGGGCGGCAACTGCCACCAGCGTTTTGCCGGTCTGCTCCTCGCCCAGCTTTGCGCACAGGGGCTGCAGGTCCTCGGCGTGCCAGCGGCGGGACTGCAATTCCCGGTACACGGCAATGATATCCGTGCGGGCGGGAGCGATCTGTTTCTTTTGTTCTTCGGTCAGGGGGGTGCCCCGGCGCAGTGCCTGCACCAGGGCAGCCTGCCGCGCCAGTTCTGCGCCCAGCCCTGCCGGGTGCAGGTCGATGATGCGGCCGGAAAGCTGCGCCCCCCGGGCGGACTCGTAGACCGAAAGGTTCAGTGCCGCGTCCACCACATCGCCCAGTGCGTAGGGCAGCTGCTCGGCGGGCATCCCGAACCAGATGGCGTACAGGCAGCTATTGCCCTGCCGCAGCCGCAGGCGGCTGTGCCGCCCCTCCGATACCGGATATACGCCGTCCACCACGGCGCTTTGCAGCAGGAACACCGGGGTGGGGTTCTCTGCCCCGTAGGGTGCCAGCTGCTCCAGATGGCGCACGCTTTCTACGGTGATGCGGTCCAGATGGATGGTCACGTCACAGGTAAGGGGCGGGGTGTGCAGTACCGGGCACTCCCGGGCGGCCCACTCGTTCAGGCGGCGGCGCAGCTGGGGCAGGTTTTCTTCCCGGACGGAAAGTCCCGCCGCCATGGCGTGGCCGCCGTAGCGCACCAGAAGGTCGGCGCAGGAGCCAATGCAGGCGTGCAGGTTAAAGCCCTGCACGCTGCGCCCGCTGCCCTTGCCCTCGCCGTGCTCATCAATGGTGACCACGATGACCGGGCGTCCGGTGCGTTCCACCAGCCGGGACGCCACGATGCCGATGACACCGGGGTGCCAGTCCCGCCCCCACAGCAGGATGATGCGGTCGTCCAGCCGCTCGGGCTGCTGCTCCAATAGTTCCTCGGCGGCTTTGAAGATCTGCTGCTCGGTCTCCTGCCGGTGGGCGTTGATCTCGCCAAGCTTGTGCGCCAGTTCCTCGGCTCTGTCCGGGTCCTCGCAGAGCACCAGCTGCAAAGCGGTGACGGCGTTGTCCATGCGGCCTGCCGCGTTGATGCGGGGCGCGATGGCGTAGCTGATATTCTCGGCGGTGATGGGCTTGCCCGCAAGGCCGACTTCCTCTAAAAGTGCCCCAAAGCCGGGGCGGTCGGTCTGTTGCAGCTGCCGCAGCCCGGCCTTGACAAGGGTGCGGTTCTCCCCCACCAGCGGCATCACGTCTGCCACGGTGCCCACGGCGGCAAGGTCGCCGCAGTAATCCAGCATCTCCTCCGGCGGACAGCCGTCCAGCGCGGCGCAGAGCTTAAAGGCCACGCCTGCGCCGCACAGCCCCTTGAAGGGGCTGTGGTCGTCCTCCCGGCGGGGGTCCACCACAGCCACCGCCTTGGGCAGAGTGTCCGGCGGCAGATGGTGGTCGGTAATGATCAGGTCCATGCCCAGCGAAGCTGCAAAGTCGGCTTCCTTCACGGCAGAGATGCCGTTGTCCACCGTCACGATGAGGGTGCAGCCCTTGTTGTGCATGGACTGGATGGCGTTTTGGGACAGGCCGTAGCCGTCCCCCTCGCGGCTGGGCAGCATACACTTGACAGTTGCGCCCATGCCCTTGAGGTGCTGGTACAGCAGGGCGGTAGCGGTCACGCCGTCCACATCGTAATCGCCGAACACGGCGATGGTCTCGCCGTTGTCGATGGCCTGCCAGATGCGCTGACAGGCGGCGTCCATATCGGTCAGCAGCGCGGGGTCGGAAAGCTCCTCCTCCCCTGCCAGTAGGGTCAGCGCTTCGGCGGGGTCGGTGATGCCCCGGGCGGCAAGGATGCCCGCCAGCAGGGCGTTTTCCTTCTGCTGTGCAGCCAGCACGGCCTTATATTTTTCGTCTGACCACGGCGCTTCGTCCATGGCCTGCTCCTCCAGCTGAGCCGCTGCCTGCTCGGCAAGGGCAGCGGTCAGCTCCCGCACAGCGGCGCGGTCCAGCGGTTTTTGTTCCCAAGCACGGTAGGTCATTCAAATTCCCTCCCGGTCAGGCCGTCGTTGGCCAGCATTCCCTGCAAAGCGGCGATCTCGGAAGAAATATCCATGGCTACGTCCGAAAGCAGATTGTTATACAGGTTCTCATACGCCTGATTTAAGGTATGCAGGATGCCTGCGATATCCCGGCGGATGGTCTCGGCGTTTTCTCCCTGCTGCCCCTGCACATCGTTGTAGGTGTGCAGCAGCTTGAGGGTGGTGGGGATATAATATTCCGCAAAGCGGCGGGTCTTGGGCTGGCTTTCCGGGTGTGCCTCCAGCCAGTCGCAGATGGCGGTGGTGGTCTTATACATCGCCGCCAGCTCTTCCCGCGCCTGTGCGTCCTGCATAAGCTGCTGCTCTTTTTCCAGCACGGCAGCAAAGCGGCGGGCAGTATCGAGATTGAGCGGAGCATCGCCGGTTTCCGCCTTTTCCGGCTCCGGCTGCGGCTGCGCGGCGGCAGCAGCGGCTTCCTTGGCGGCGCGGTAGTCCTCTGCCGTCAGGTAGAGCGTTTCGGTCTCATCGTCCAGCCATGCATTCAGCCAGCCTTTGCGGATGTATTTTTGCAGCTTCTTCAGCATTTTTTTCCGGTTCTGGTGGACGAGGTCGGCCAGCATCCGAACCGAAAGACCCTTGTGGTAGTCGGTGGTGTCCGCAAGGTCGGCGAACTGCCCCAGCTGCTTCCCGGCCTTCATCCGGGCCGCACCACAGGCCGTCATCCAGCCAAAGCCCGCCGTGGTAAGACCCAGCACGCTGCCGACGATGCCCAGCGCATTGTAGGCGGTGTTCATAACGTAGTCCGTGCCCGTCATCAGAATGCCGCCGCCCTCAGCAGTCGTCACCACAACATCGCCCAGAGCCGTCGGCGAAATAACGCCCAGCCCAATGAGGCAGCCCAGCGTTCCCAGCCCGAAGATCACGGCGAACGTGATGCCCACCGCCAGCAGGGTGCAGCCTGCGCTGTACCGTTTTTTGGCGCTGATACGGATGTTTTCCACCGGGGTCGGCTCCGGCTTTGCAAAGATCTGCCGGAACCAGCCGGGCATCCCGGCGGCATCTTCCGTGCGGAAGGGCTGCCCGGCACTGCCGCCGGCAGAATTGTCCCGTCCCCGGAAGGCTTTTGCCGCCTCCCCGATGCCGTAGTTGGCCGCATGGACGGCTGCCTTGCCCACATCCCACGCCCGGTCGCCAATGTCCATGCCCCTGCCCTCAAAGCCGTGGGCAAAGGCATCGGTCATGGTGTCGCCAAAGGCGCGCAGCTGGTCTTCCAGCTCCTGCTGTACCTGCCGGCCTTCGTTATTTCGGTTATCGTTTTCACGATCGTACATTTAAATTTTCTCACCCTTCTGCCGGTGCATACCGGCTGATGATGGCGCGGGCCACCCGCAGGCCATCCACGGCGGCGCTCATAATGCCGCCCGCATATCCTGCACCCTCACCGCAGGGGTAAAGCCCTGCCAGCTGGGTGCATACAAAATCTTCTTCCCGCTTGAGCCGCACCGGGCTGCTGGTGCGGGTCTCAAGGCCGGTCAGGATGGCGTCCGGCGCGGTGTAGCCCGCGATCTTGCGCTCGTAGGCGCGCAGACCCGCCCGCAGGGTATCCGCCAGCTCCCCGGGCAGCAGTGCACCCAAGTCTGCGGCAGTCACGCCGCGGTCGTAGGTGGGCTGTACGCTGCCGATATGCAGCTGCCCGCGCCCTTCCAGAAAGCTTTGCACGTTTTCTGCCGGGGCGGCATAGGCTCCGGCGGCACGGCCGGCGGCGTAGGCCTTTGCTTCCAGCTCCCGCTGAAAGGCGATGGCGCGGCGGGGGTCGTTGGAAAAATCTGCCCCGCCCACGCTGACCACCACCGCCGCATTGGCGTTTTTGCCGCTGCGGGCGTGGTAGCTCATGCCGTTGGTCACAACGCGCTCTTCCTCACTGGCCGAAGCCACCACCTGACCGCCGGGGCACATACAGAAGGTGTACACGCACCGGTCGCCGACGTGCTGAGAGAGCTGGTATTCGCCCCGGGGCAGCGCCGGATGCCCGGCGGCCTCGTGGTACAGGCTTTTTTCGATCTCGCTTTGCAGGTGCTCGGCGCGGAAGCCCACGCTGAAGGGCTTGCATTCCAGCACAAGGCCGCTGTCCATCAGCATACTGAAAGTATCCCGTGCCGAGTGCCCCACCGCAAACACCAGTGTCTCGCAAGCAAAGCTGCCATTGGTAGTCGTGATGCCCACCAGCCGGCCGTTTTTGCGTTCCAGCCCGGTAAGGGCGGTGTTGAAGTGCACCTCGCCGCCCAGAGCCTCGATCTCCCTGCGGATGGAGGTGATGACGCCGCGCAGCAGGTCGGTGCCCACATGGGGCTTTTGCTTCCACGCGATCTCTGCCGGGGCACCGTGCTGCAAAAACACCTCGGTGACAAAATCACACAGTTCATCCCCGATGCGGGTGGTCAGCTTGCCATCCGAGAAAGTGCCCGCGCCGCCCTCGCCGAACTGGATGTTGGCGTTGGGGTCCAGCTGACCGGTGGCGGAAAAGTGCTCCACCGCCTGCACACGGGCATCCAGCGCAGGGCCGCGCTCCAGCACGATGGGGCGGTAGCCCTGCCGTGCCAGCAGCAGGGCGGCAAACAGCCCTGCCGGGCCCAGTCCGCACACCACAGGGCGGTGCGCAAGCGGCTGGGTACCCGCGTGCAGGGTAAAGTCTGCCCGGCGGTGCAGGGCGGCGTCCGGGCAGCGCGCCGCAAGGGCGGCCTCCTCCCCGGGCTGCTTGAGAGTGACCGCCACAGTATACACCAGCTTGGGCTGGCCGTGGCGGGCATCCACCGAAAGCTTTGCCACGCCGGTGTGCTCTACCTTGCTGCGGGGCACCCGCAGGGTGTGCAGCGCCTTTTCAAATGCCTGCGGCTCTGCGGCAGAGAGAGGCAGACGGATGTTGCGAACCAGAATCATTTGTTGTGTTTTCCTTTAAATTTAGTTGCTTTCAATGCGGCATTGCAGCACATAGCTGCCCAGTGCAAAGATCTTGCCGTTGGAGGGCACATACAGTCGGCAGGCAATGTTCTGCTGGCCGGTAGCCACGGCAAAGTCCTCGGCGTCGATCTCAATGACCACCTGCTCGGGGGTCAAAGTCTCCATAGCGCCCTTGGGGCCGCAGAGGATCACGTTCATCAGCCGTTCGGTCTCCACCGTCAGCTGATAGGTAGCGGGCAGGTTGATCACCTGCACGCAGCTGGCTGGCAGGTTCATGGTCTTGGTCTCCAGCCCGGAGCAGTCAAAGCTGACTGTAATGGTGGAGATGTTGTCCAGCAGATAGATATCTGTCGGCAGTTCAATGGGCATCTCGTACACCTTGTTCAGGCTGAAGGTGGAAAGGTCGATGGTGCCGATGGACAAGGTGGACAGGGCATCGATCTTTTCCGCCGGGCCCGCCACCTTGAGCTGTTTGCAGCTGAGGGCATAGCTCAGCACCGAGTTATCGAACCCGCGCGGTGCGTTGATAAAGTTCACCTTCACCGGCAGGGTGGCCATCTTGTACACTTGCAAGGTCACGTCCACGTTGCTCTCTTCCAGCGTGGTGTACTGGAACTTGACCTCCTTGCCACCGCTGGTGTAGAAGCGCAGGGGGGTGTCCAGCGTGACCGACTCGGTCAGTTCGCTGTTATAGGAGGCCTCTGCGGTGCAGGTAGCCACCTTGCTCAGCTCGCTGCTGGGGCCGGACAGGGTAACGGTCTCCTTGGAGACCTCGGTGCTGTAAAGGATATAGCCATCCGCAATGCGCAGATAGTTAGTGGTAACGGTAACGGGCAGGGTCTTTTCCTCCACCACGTCAAACACCACGTCCACCGTGTTGTCGCTGCCCTCCATGGTCACGGTCACGCCGTTGAGCAGGCCGTTCGCGCCGCGCACCAGCAGGCGCAGGGTCTTTTCGCCGCTGTCGCGCACGCTGGACCAGTCCGGGTAGACCACAAAGTCTGAGGCGCTCAGCCCACCGATGGTGTAGCCGTCGCCGGAAAGCTTCAGGTTCACGGTCTTATCCTCGGCGCTGACGATGCTCAGACCCCGGGAAGTATAGGCAGCGGAATCGTAGGTATAATCCACCGGCACATTATAAATGGTGTTGGTGGTGCCGGGCTGGACGATGATGGTGACCACCATCCATGCAACGATAGCGCCCAGCACGGACAGTGCCAGCCGGATGCGGCGGTCATCCAGAAGATTCTTTTTTTTGCGGACGGCAGGCTTTGCGCCGTTCGTCTTGTTCGGCTGGTTGCTCATTGCTGCTCGTCCTCCCCCTTCTGGCTGATCCAGTTCCACAGCTTTTTCGCCTGCTCCACCCAGCTGTCGGCGGTGTTCTTTTCCACCGTGGACTCCTTGGGGATCATCTCGTCGATCAGGCGGGTATACAGGCTCTGGCGGTCAAAATGACGGATCAGCACACCATTTTTGGCCATAGAGATGATGCCGGTTTCCTCGCTGACCACGATGGCAATGGCGTCGGAGTTTTCCGCAATGCCAAGGCAGGCGCGGTGGCGGGTGCCCATATCCTTGCCCAGATCCAGATTGTTGGAAAGGGGCAGCACACAGCCCGCCGCCTTGATGCGGCCGTTCTCGATGATGGCAGCGCCGTCATGCAGGGGGGTGCCCTCGTAGAAGATGGTGCCCAGCACCTCCAGATTGACCGCGCTGTTCACCGGGGTACCGGTGCGCACGATCTCGGAAAGGTTGGTGTGACGCTCCAGCACAATGAGGGCGCCGGTCTTGGTCTCGGAAAAGCGCTCGGCTGCATCGCAGATGGCTATGATGGCGCTGCGCCATGCACCCTTGAGGCTGGGGTCGTTGTAGCGTCCCTTTACGTTGAACAGCTTGGAGGCCCACTGGTCGGTCTGACCCATGCGCTCCAATGCACGGCGGATCTCGGGCTGGAACAGCACCACAAGGGTGAGCAGACCGACTTGCAGCAGCGAGTTGAGCAGCCAGGTAACGGTGCGCATATTCAGGGTGTTAGCCACCAGATACACCACCATGACCAGCAGCGCGCCCTTGGCCAGCTGCCCGGCGCGGGTGCGGTTGATGATGCCCAGCAGCTGGTAGATCAGGAACGCGATGATGATGATATCCAGCAGATCAACGATCTTAAAGGTCTGAAAATTTGCGATGATCGCATTCAGTGTCATGCGTGTGTGCCCCCCTTACACAGCTTCGATCAGGGCGACGGCATGGGCGGCAATGCCAAGCCCCTCGCCGGTAAAGCCCAGATGCTCCTCTGTGGTGGCCTTTACGCTTACCGCTTCCACCGGCAGGCCGAAAGCAGCCGCCAGATTGGCGCGCATGGCCGGGATATGGGGGGCAAGCTTGGGGCGCTGGCACAGCAGGGTGGCATCGATGTTCTCGATGCGCCAGCCGTGCTCCCTGAGGATCTGCGCCACGCGGCAGGCCAGCTTCAGGCTGTCGGCACCGGCATACTCCGGGTCATTGTCCGGGAAATGCTGGCCGATATCCCCCAGCGCCGCTGCGCCCAGCACAGCATCCATCACCGCATGGGTCAGCACGTCTGCGTCCGAATGCCCCAGCAGGCCTTTTTCAAAGGGGATCTCCACCCCGCCAAGGATCAGCTTGCGCTGCTCTACCAAACGATGTACATCATAGCCGTGTCCAATACGCATTTCCGTTTCCTTCCTCTGTGCCGGGCGGGGCAGATCCTCCCGGGTGGTGATCTTCAGGTTTGCATAGTCGCCCTGCGTCAGCTGCACCGGGCGCCCGGTCAGCTCAAACAGGCTGCAATCATCGGTAACAAGGCGGGCGCGGGCCTCGTCCAGCTCTGCCAGTGCCGCAAGATACGCTGCACGGTCAAAGCATTGGGGGGTCTGCACCGCATACAGGGTGCTGCGGTCCGGGGTGGCGCTCACCGCGCAGTCCGGGGGCACGGTTTTGCCATCGCCCCGCGCGGCGGCCTTGATGGTATCCTTCACCGGCACCGCCGGGGCAGCCGCGCCGCACCGGGCGGCGGCTTCCAGCGCCGCCGTAATGACCGCCGCGCTCACAAAGGGGCGGGCGGCATCATGCACCGCCACCAGTTCTCCGTGCGCCGCCAGCACACCGTTTTTTGCACTCTCGGCGCGGGTAGCCCCGCCTGCCACGATCTGCACAGGTTTTGGGCAATCCGCCGCCTGCTGCGCCACAAAATCCCGGTTTTTGCCCGCCACCAGCACAAGCTCAGTGACCTGCGGGCACTGCGCAAAGGCGCGGATGCTGCGGTGCAGCACCGTTTCGCCCCCCAGATCAAAGCTGAGCTTATCAAAGCCCATGCGGGTCGAGCTGCCCGCCGCCACCAATACCGCCGATACAGTTTTTTCCATCTCTTCCACCTACCCTGCCGCTGTGCCGCGCCGCGCGCCCACAGCTGCTTATAATAAACCATGTTTTATTATAGCGTATCACAGCGCAAACTTCAACCGATTTTACACAGCAAAAGTGGGACAGAACGATTCAAAATGGCCTCCGCTTTGCTCTGGCCATGTTTATAGGAAATTTCTTTTAAGATTTGTGATTCTGAAAAGCCTGCGGGCTTTTCAGAATCACTTTTTCACGGGAGGAGCCGCAGCGGAAAGCGTCATCTCTAACAAGAAAAGGGCTGCTGCACAAAAACGTGCAGCAGCCCTGCGGATGCTTTGGGATGGTTTTACTTCAGGATGGGCTCAATGGCAGCAGCCAAAGCGTCCTTCTGTGCCTGTGCTTCGGCCAGATCCTTGCCCAGCGTGGTGAAGTAGGTCTTGATCTTCGGCTCGGTGCCGGAGGGACGCACCACCACGGTAGCGCCGTTTTCCAGCGTGTAGATCAGCACGTTGGCAGCGGGCAGGCCGGTCTCTTCCGGCTTCTTGTAGTCGGTCACCTTGACCACCTTATGGCCAGCCAGTTCCACCGGGGGCTGGTCACGCAGCTTCTGCATGATGGAGGCCATCTTCTCCATGCCGGTCAGGCCGGGGAACTCAAAGCTGTCCACCTTGTTCAGGTAGCGGCCGTACTGAGCGTAGATCTCTTCCAGACGCTGCTTGATGGAGGAACCGATGCTGCGGTAGTAAGCGGCCATCTCGCAGATGAGCATGGAGCCGATAACGGCGTCCTTATCGCGGACGTAGGGGCCAGCCAGATAGCCGTAGCTCTCCTCAAAGCCGAAGATGAAGCGGTCCACTTCACCGGCAGCCTCGAGGTTGGCGATCTGGTCGCCGATCCACTTGAAGCCGGTCAGAACATTGCGCATCTCCACGCCGTAGTGCTTTGCCACAGCGTCTGCCAGCGGGGTGGACACGATGGACTTGACTGCCACGGGGTTCTTGGGCATGGTGCCCTTCTCGATGCGGCCTGCGCAGATGTAGTCCAGCAGCAGAACGCCCATCTCGTTGCCGGACACCAGCTCATAGCTGCCGTCCGGGCACTTCATGGCAATGCCCACGCGGTCGGCGTCGGGGTCGGTAGCCAGCATCAGGTCGGCGCCGGTCTTGGTGGCCAGCTCCAGACCCAGCTTCAGCGCCTCGAAGATCTCAGGGTTGGGGTAGGAGCAGGTGGTAAAGTAGCCGTTGGGGTACTCCTGCTCGGGCACGATGGTGATATCGGTGATGCCCATATCGTTGAGCACATGGGTCACGGGCACAAGGCCGGAGCCGTTCAGCGGGCTGTACACCAGCTTCAGACCGGCAGTCTTGCACAGACCCGGGCGCACCTGACGTGCCTCAATGGCATCGTACAGGGCCTTTTTGCAGTCATCGCCCACAAAGCGGATCATGCCGTTCTCCACGCCTTCGGCAAAGGAGACGTACTTTGCACCGGTGAGCACATCGGTCTTCTGGATCTCGTCGTAGACGATGGCGGCGGCGTCATCGGTCATCTGGCAGCCGTCCGGGCCGTAGGCCTTGTAGCCGTTGTACTTGGCCGGGTTGTGGGAAGCGGTAACCATGATACCGGCATTGCAGTTATAGTAACGGGTAGCAAAGCTCAGGGCGGGCACGGGCATCAGGGCATCATAGATGCGCACCTTGATGCCATTGGCTGCCAGAACGCCAGCGGCAGTCTTGGCAAAGACATCGCTCTTCAGGCGGCTGTCGTAGCTGATGGCCACGGTCTGGGTACCACCCTGGGTCAGCACCCAGTTTGCCAGACCCTGCGTTGCCTGACGGACAACGTAGATGTTCATGCGGTTGGTACCGGCACCCAGCACGCCGCGCAGACCTGCGGTACCAAACTTCAGCGCCACAGCAAAGCGATCCTTGATCTCATCGTCATTGCCTTCGACCTTTGCCAGCTCCGGCTTCAGGTCTGCATCTTCCAGATCCGCTGCCAGCCAGCGCTTGTATTCATCCAGATACATCTTGTACACCTTACCTTTGTTTAAAATCTTTTTCCCCGGATCGAAATGGTTTGTATAAACCTACTTATACTATAAACGCTTGCTTCGCTTATGTCAATTGCGTAATATGGCCGAAGTTTATGCCCTTAAAACCGGCAAATGCCACAAAAAACCGGATTTCCCGCCAGAATCAATGCGTTTTTCGATGTATCCAGCAGCTGGTAGGGCTGGTGTACATCCTCCAGCACGTCCAGCCACTGCTCCGGCCCCACGCCGTTTTCGCACAGGTACCGCAGCAGCACCATCACCCGCCCAAAGCTGTCTGCCGGGGCAAGCACTGCGCTGCTGCGCACCTTGCCGCCCTGCTCCCGGCGCAGCTGTGCCAGCACCCCCTGCGGGGTGGCAGCGGCGCAGTACACCAGCGTGCTGGCGTGCTGCAAGCCCTCCAGCTCTGAATAAGTACGGATATAGCGGCAGCATTCCCCATTTGTCATGTTCTCTCGTTCTCCTTTCTGCTGCATTGACAACTTTCCTGTGCTTTACTATAATGATTTCAAACAGAAAAAACTGTCGAAGTACAGTGGATATATCCATTATTTTCCACTTTTGGCATTTTGCACAGCTTTTGCGCCATGCAGGGAGGGACACCATGTATTCTGTGACCAACAGCTTTGGCCTGAACGGACTGCGCGGCTTTGCCGTGGCGGTGGAGGCCGATGTTTCCGGCGGGCTGCCCGCGTTTTCCATCGTCGGCCTGCCGGACTCTGCCGTGCGGGAAAGCGCCGACCGGGTGCGCGCCGCCATCAAAAACCTTGGCTTCCGCTTCCCGGACCGGCGCATCACCATCAACCTCGCCCCTGCCGATGTGCGCAAGACCGGCCCGGTGTACGATCTGCCGCTGCTTTTGGCACTGCTGACCGCCAGCGGCCAGCTGGAAGAAGTGCCCGCCGACGCTGCCTTTCTGGGCGAACTTGCGCTGGACGGCAGTCTGCGTCCGGTGTCCGGCGTGCTGCCCATGGCGCTTGCCGCTGCTGAGCACGGCATCCGGGCGCTGTACGTCCCGGCAGAGAACGCCGCCGAGGCTGCCGAAGCCTGCGCCGACACCATGACCGTCTACCCTGCCCATACCGCCCGGGAGGTGGTGGAGGCGCTGAAGGGCACCCGTCCCCTCTCCCCTGCCGCCGCCATCCCCTTTGACCCGGAGGACGCATGGCAGCAGGTGCCGGATTTTGCGGACGTGATGGGGCAGTCTCTGGCGCGGCGCGCCATGGTGATCGCAGCCGCAGGCGGGCACAACGTGCTTTTAACGGGTGCACCCGGCACCGGCAAATCCATGCTGGCAAAGCGCCTGCCGGGCATCCTGCCACCCCTGACCCGGGAGGAAGCGGTGGAGACGACCAAGATCTACTCCATTGCCGGGCAGCTGCCGCAGGGGCGCGGGCTGATCTCTGCCCGCCCCTTTCGCAGCCCGCACCACTCGGCCAGCGCTGCCGCCCTTGCCGGCGGCGGGGCGCAGTTCCGCCCGGGTGAGTGCAGTCTGGCCAACTGCGGCGTGCTGTTTTTGGACGAGCTGCCGGAGTTTTCCCGCGAGAGCTTAGAGGTATTGCGCCAGCCGCTGGAGGACGGCCAGATCACCGTGAGCCGCGCCGCCGGAAGCGCCACCTACCCCAGCCACTTCCAGCTGGTAGCCGCCATGAACCCCTGCAAATGCGGCTATTACGGCCACCCCACTCGCGCCTGCACTTGTTCCCCCAGTGCGGTGCGGCAGTACCGCAGCCGGGTGTCCGGCCCGCTTTTGGACCGCATCGACCTGTGCGTGGAGATGGACCCCATCGCCTTTGACGAACTGCACACCGCCGCGCCCTCCGAAAGCAGCGCCGAGCTGCGCAAGCAGGTGCTTGCCGCCCGCGCCATTCAGGCCAAACGCTACGCCGCGCCGGGCTTTAAAGGGGTGCACTGCAACGCCCAGCTGAACGCCGGGCAGGTGCGGCGCATCTGCCGCATGACCCCCGGTGCGGAGCAGTTGCTGCGCAGCTCCTACGATGCACTGGGGCTTTCTGCCCGGGCACACGACCGCATTTTGCGGGTTGCCCGCACCGTAGCCGACCTTGCGGGCAAGACCCTGCTGGATGAGGATTCCCTGCTGGAAGCGCTGCAATACCGGGCGCAGGAAAAACTGGACGGATAGTACAGCTTTGCCGACACGCTCTCCTATCATGCTGAACGCAGCCTGCACTGTATAATAAATAAAGAAGAAATGAGGCTAAAACACATGAAACGCGCCTACACAAACGGCATTCTTCTGGACGGCACCGAGCAGATGGAGCCGGTACGGGGCAAGGTGCTGCTGACCGAAAACGATAAGATCACCGCCATTGCAGATGCGGGTGCAGGCCTTGACGGCTACGAGGTCATCGACCTGCACGGCGGGTATCTGTGCCCGGGACTTATCAATCTGCACGTCCATCTGGCAGGCAATGGCAAGCCCAGCGCAAAGCCCCGGGACAATGCGGCGCTGGTGCGTAAGATTCTGAGCAACGGGCTGACCCGTGCCATCGCATACCGGCTGGTATGCAGCTATGCCAAGCTGGAACTGCTGGGCGGTGTGACCACCGTGCGCACCGTGGGCGGCATTGCGGACTTTGATACCCGCTGCCGGGACGACAGCGCCGCCGGGAAGGTGCTGGCACCCCGCATTTTGGCCGCCAACGAGGGCATCTCGGTGCCGGGCGGGCACATGGCAGGCTCGGTGGCGGTGGCGGCGCACAACAACGCCGAGGCGCTGGCACAGCTGAAAAAGGCCAGTGAACAAAAGGTAGACCTTATAAAGCTGATGATCACCGGCGGCGTACTGGACGCCACCGAAAAAGGCACCCCCGGCGAGCTGAAAATGCCGCCGGAAATGATCAAAGCCGTCTGCGACGCAGCCCACAAGCTGGGCTACACCGTTGCAGCCCATACCGAATCCCCTGCGGGTGTGAAGGCTGCGCTGGAAAACGGCGTAGATTCCATTGAGCACGGCGCAAAAATGGATGAAGAGACGGTGCGTCTGTACAAGGAGCGGGGCGCGTTTCTGTGCACGACCATCTCCCCTGCACTGCCCTATGCACTGTTTGACACTGCCGTTTCGGGTGCATCGGAAAAAGACCAGTACAACGGTAAGATCGTCTTTGACGGCGTAGTAGAAAGCGCCAAGACCACGCTGGCAAACGGCATTCCGGTAGGCTTGGGCAACGATGTGGGCTGCCCCTATATTACCCAGTATGATTTCTGGCGGGAGCTGTGCTACTTCCATAAATACTGCGGCGTGAGCAACCGTTTTGCCCTCTACACAGCCACCCTGCGCAACGCACAGCTGGCAGGCATCGGCGATGTGACCGGCTCTATCGCGCCCGGCAAGAGTGCAGATTTTATCGTGACCCGCAAAAACCCGCTGGAGGATCTGCGGGCCTTGCAGCATCTGGAACTGGTGGTCTGCCGCGGCCGTGCCGTGAAAAAGCCCGCTCCCAAGCGCAAAAAAGAGGTAGACGCTCTGCTGGATCCGTATCTCGTGTAAGCAGCCTTGCCCAACATATAAAAACGCGAGTGGCCAAAACGGCCGCTCGCGTTTTTGTTTGCTATCAGGATTTACATTTTCTCTTTTCCGGTGCCGCCCGGTGTGGTATACTGGAAACGTAAAAGCCAGAAAATGGAAGGGGTAAAGTACAAATGAACATTCGTAAAGCCGAGGAAAAAGACATTCCCAGACTGCTGGCGCTGCTGGGGCAGGTGCTGCAAGTCCATGCAGAGATCCGCCCGGATATTTTTATTCCCGGCACCACAAAATACACCGTCTGTGAACTGACAGAGCTTTTGCAGCAGGCGGATAAGCCCATCTATGTTGCTGTGAACGAGGAGGATGTGTGCATGGGATATGCCTTCTGTCAGCTGAAGGAGCAGCCTTTTTCCACCAACATGGTGCCCTTTAAGTCGCTGTTCATCGATGACCTTTGCGTTGACAAGCAGGCGCGCGGGCAGCATATCGGGGAAAGCCTGTTTAACTATGTAAAACAGCAGGCAAAAGCGCTGGGCTGCTATGAGGTGACATTGAATGTCTGGGCGGGGAATACTTCGGCAGAGCGCTTTTATGAAAAGATGGGGCTGAAAACCAAGGAGCGGCAGATGGAATATATTCTGTAACTCGGGCGAAAACGCCGCGCCTTCACGTTGATAAAGCGCAATTTATGGAGGCTGGAGCGGATATGAAAATAGCGTATAGAAGGCTCACAGAAAACGAGTTGAACGTTTTTATCAGTATGCGAATAAAGCAACTGCGAGAGGAAGGCGCAACGGAAGAATTTGATTTGACTTCTTCCCTGCTGCAATATTATACGCGCCATATGTCCGATGGCACATTTGTTTCCTGGCTTGCATTTGACGGAGACAGAATTATTGACACCAGCGGAATGTCATTTGTTGAAAAGCCGCCTTATTTCGGATGTCCAAGCGGAAAAATAGGATTGCTGTCCAGTATGTTTACTGCGCCAAGCTATAGAAGAAAAGGCATCGCAAGAGAATTGCTTTCACGGGTGATAAATGATGCAAAAGAATACGGATGCGGAGTTATCCAGATAACAGCATCCGATATGGGAGTAAAGCTGTACTCCAATTTTGGGTTTGTTCACAATGGCAATTTTATGCAATATAAATTATAAGATCGCACGACAGAGATACCATTCCATATCCCCGGCGGGCAGCCACAAAACGGCTGCCCGTTTTTTGTCGCAATATAACCGCCCGTGTTGTGGTCAAAATTGTGGTCAAAACCAAATGAGGCCAGCCTGTAAACAAAAAAATCCAACGATTTCTGACGTGAAATCGTCGGATTTAAATGGTCCAGCAAGACTGGACAAATCCGAACTTTTTTCCTCCGCCGAATCAGCGGTCAAAGTGTCCTCAAATCGGACGGTTTGGGTGCCATCCTTGTAGTTGAACGTGATCAGCATCCGGTCATCGTACAAGAAAATGGCATTTACAAAAATTTCAATCAGCGCTTTTCGCTGTTTTTTCTGCGAAATATCGAACTTTCTAAATTTCATCAACCAAAACCGGATGAAATCTTCATTGAAACTGGGTTTCTTCAACTTTTCATCTGCAATTTTTGCAGTCAGCTCATCTTTCTGGATTTCCAGCGCTTCCAGACGCTCTTTCGTTGTCCGGGTGTACAAGCCATCCTCGATAGCCTTCATCAGGTTGTCCAGCTTTTTGTTGACCTCTCGCAGTTGCTTTTCCAGCAGCGGGATCGTAGTGTTCTCCTGATTCTGGACATCCATAACCAATTGAACGATCTTGTCGATCACCGCATCGTCCTGAATCAGCTTCATGGTCTCCCGGACGACCAGATCTTCCAGCCAGTCCTTCTGCACGGTCTTTTTGTTGCAGCCCTTGCGCCGCTTGACGTTGGCGCATTTATAATAATAGTAGGTGCGCCCGGTGGCACTGGTTCCGCTTTCGCCGAACATCAGCGCACCGCACTTGCCGCAGAACAGCTTGGTGGTCAGCAGATATTCCTCGTCTGCCTTGCCACAGGCAGGGGCACGCTTGTTCTTATCCAAACGCTTCTGCACCCGGTCAAACAGGTCTTTCGGAACAATAACCGGAATTGCATCCGGCACAACGATATCCCGGAAAGACAGTTCGCCAATGTACCGGCGGTTCTTCAACATGGTGTTCACGCTGCTATGGGTCATTTTGCCGCCCAGCATATTTCGGACTCCCTTGTCGTTGAGGAAGTTTACGATGTCCACCATTTTATCGCCGTTGTCATACCGCTGAAAGGCTTCCAGCACCAGCGGAGCGGTCAGCGGGTCAAGATGATAAAACTTGTCATCGTCGATTTTATAGCCGATGGTTCCCGTACCGCCGGTGCACTTCCCTTTTAGAGCATTCTCCGTCTGACCACGAATCACCTTTTCGGACAGCTCTGCCGAGTAGTATTCTGCCATGCCTTCCAGCAGCGTTTCCACCAGAATGCCCTGTGAGCCCTCGGCAATGGGTTCCATAACGGAAATCAGATGGACGCCGTTCTTTTTCAGAATCATCTTGTAGTTTGCACTATCAAAACGATTCCGGGCAAAGCGATCAAATTTCCAGACGAGAACCACATCAAACAGCTTCTTGCCGCTGTCTTTGATCATCTGCTGGAACTCCGGACGATTGTCCGTTTTTGCAGAGAATGCACGATCAATGTAGTGCTTAATGACCGTGATGCCGTTCTTTTCCGCATAAGCCGTACATTCCCGAATCTGGCCTTCGATGGATTCTTCGCGCTGGTTATCCGATGAATAGCGGGCATAGATCACGGCAGTCATAGACTCACTTCCTTTTCCTTATCGAACAGACGGGTAGCTTTTTGCATACTTGTAGATCTGCCGTGCACAGTCGAGGCTCATTTTGCTGGAGTCGTTATGTTTGAGCCATGCGTTCACGTTGCCGGGGTTTAATTTCAAGTCCGTGTAAAGGCGATAATTCGTCAGTTTCTTTTTCTCTTGGAGCTCCAATACCCGGCGATGGATCAACTCTTTTGTGTCATTGTCTGCAAGGACGGCATCCCGCACCGAACAATAACTACGCCAAACCTTCAAATAGCCTTCCGGCAGTTCAGGTGACTGATTTTCTAAAAGCAGCAGCATTTGCGCCAGCGAGTAGCGATTAGAAAGTTGCTCATATTCCGCAGCAATCGTGCTGTTTGCGGTGTAGCGGAGCAGCAGTTCTACTTTATCAAAGGTCAGAGCATAGAGGAACAGCGGTTCTTTCAGGCGCGGATTTTTGCTCAGACAGTCTGCCAGCTTATGAACACTGGCTGTCTGCAACCCAGAAAGCTCTGCCACATACTGCTTCAAGAAGCCCTCAAATGTCAGCTTTCGCATGGTCTCCACCTCTCCACATACTCCTGATACTCGCACGAGCAGTTTCTTTTTTCTGCAAATCTATTACGCTCGTGTTACTGAATTTCTGCGTTCCCAGCCATCGCCATTGCAGCGTTCGATTGACGCAGGTTGAGTTATCGGCAGATAAAGCGAACACAACGGGCGGCTCCGGTAACAGAGCCGCCCGTTGTGTTCATTTATGAAAAGGAAAACTTAGATCTCGTACCACTTGATCTCGTTGGCATCCAGATGCAGAGCAAAGCTGCTGCCGTCTGTGGTGTAAACAGTGGTATCCTGCGGCTCGTAAGTGTTGTTCACCACACAATACTTGCCGTTCTTGACGTAGGCATGAACTTCTACATTATAATTGGAGCTGAACCATGTATGCAGCTCCTCCTCGCTGTGGGCGCTCCACAGGATGGCACGGTAGAGCGTGCGGCTGTTGGCAAAGCTGTAAGGCACACCACTGATGTACACCGCGCGGCCCTTGCCGAAGGCATGCGCCGCCATCTGTACTTCTTTGTTCCGCTGCACCAGCACTTCGGTGCCTTCCAGCGCGTAGATGTTCTTCTTGCCCTCGCCAAAGTCGATGGGCTGGTCGGCATCCTGCAGAATGAAGTGGTCGGGGTGTTCTTCCCAGTTATACTTGTCGTAGTTCAGGGTGAAGCCGTTCTCTTCCTCCACGCCCAGCACGGTGGCAAGCTGGAGAATGTGCCCCTGATAGGGATGACCGGAAGGTTCTCCCACGCCGATAAAGCCGCCGCCGTTCCAGACAAACTTGCGGATAGCAGAGGAGATCTCCGGGTCTTCCCACCAGATGCCGCCGGTGTGTGCGGTGTCGGCATCGCCTACATTGATAATGACATCCAACGAATCCAGCAGGGCGGGGTCGTTCTTGATATCCTCAAAGCTGATAAATTTCACATCAAAGGGCGCACCGGACAGCATCTCGATGACACCGGCATAGCTGTAATTCTGCTTGTAATAGAGGGCATGATGCACCATGTGACAGCCCCAAGCCCGCATTTTGCCCCAGCAGTTCAGCACGGCCACCCGCTTGACGCAGTAGGGCGTGGTGCCCTTGATGTTCTCGTACAGTTCGCGGAACTCGTTGCAGACGCTTTCCACGTAGTCCACGAACTCCGGGAACTGCAAGGCCAGTTTCAGATACCCGCCATAGCCGATGCGGTCAATGGGTTTGCGCAGGATGGCACGGCGGGCGGTGACCCAGTTCTCCTTTGCTTCCCGCACCGGGTCGCCGCCCTCGTGGAAGGTGTCCGGGAAGAAGTAGGGCAGGAAACGGCCTTCGGTGTACTTCACGCCCTCGATATCGGAGATGAGGCGCAGGGTGGAGCCGTTGCCTACGCTGCCCACTACGGCGTCCAGACCAATGCTCTTGAACTCCGGCATGAAGGGTTCGGTGCCGATCCAGTGATCGCCGAGGAACATCATGGCTTCGCAGCCGCACTCATGGGTGATGTCCACCATCTCCTTGGCCAGCTTTGCCACCTCGCGGCGTTGGAACGCCTGAAAATCCCGGAATTCCCTGCTGGGTACGCGATACTGGTTGTTGTAGTAGCCCTGATCGATGATGTACTCCGGGCGGAACTTGTAGCCCACTTCCTGCTCAAACTGGTTGAGGATATAGGGGCTGACCGAAGCAGAGTAGCCATACCAGTCCACGAACTTTTCCCGCTTCAGCTCGTCGAAGATCAGGGTGAACTGGTGGAAGAAGGTGGTGTAGCGGATGACGTTCACATACGGATGCTCCTGGATGAACTTCCGCAGACGTTCCATCGAATACTTGTGGGTCTTAGGCTGACGCACATCAAAGGTGATCTGGTGCTCAAAGTTTGTCCAGCCGTTGGTAGTGGCGTTGTACATGTGTACCGGGTCCCAGATGAGGTAGGCCAGAAAGCTGACGGTGTACTCATGGAACGGCACGGCCTGTACGGTCACGCTGCCGTCTGCGTAGCTCCACTGCTCCGGCGGCACAGGCTGGCCGGTGGTGCGGTCCACGACCTCCCACCAGCGGGTGATGTCGTCGTTGGTGTTTACCTGCATCAGCTCCGGGCTGATGCCCTTCATCAGCGGGATGGTCACGGTGTCGCCGGGGGCGGTGTAGAAGCCGGTCATGATGTAGCACTGCTGCACCTCGTCCGGGTTCGCCTTGGCCCATGCGTTATCCTTGCGGGTGGTATAATAGGTGGAGTAGATCTTTGCATCGGCATCCTTCAGCTGCTGCGGAAAGTCGGTGCCGTCGCAGTCGCGGATGGCGTCTGCACCCCACTTTTTCAGAATTTCCAGCGTTTCGGGCACCACGTCCAAGTCGGTGGGGATGGTTACGCGCCCGGTCTTTCTTGTTTCATCCATGGGAATTCTCCTTTGCCTCTCTCTTATCCTCAATCCTGATAGGTCGCATTATAAATGGCCAGCACCGCCAGCAGCAGTGCCACGCCCACAAGCATAATGCCAAGACCAGCCAGCTGCCCGGTCATTTTCCAGCCTGCGACCACCAGAGCGATGGACAGCACAAACAGCACGATCATCAGCACGATACGCAGGGCGGGGTGCGTTTTCCAGAATGTTTTCATCGTTTTTTACCTTACCCTTTCAGACCGCCCACGGTCATGCCCTGCGTCAGCTGCCGCTGCACGCAGATGTACAAGATCAGGGTGGGCAGCATCACCAGCACCAGACCGGCATACATGGTGCCGTACTGAGCAGCGCTCTGCTGTGCCTGCATCAGGTTCAAAAGACCCACCGGCAGGGTGCGGGGCGCCTTGGTGGAACTCATGAGGGTCATGGAAATGATGTACTCGTTCCAGAAGGACAGGAAGTTGAACAGGATGATGGTGATGATGGACGGCTTCGCCATGGGGAAAATAATGCGAACCATGGCAGAGAAATAGCTGGCACCGTCGATGTAGGCAGCCTCCTCAAAGTCGTGTGGCAGAGTGGCGAAATAGCCCGACAGCAGATAGATCGTAAACGGCAGAGCCGTTGCCGCATATACCACTGCCAGAATGAACAGGTTGTTCAGCAAAAAGCTGCTGCCCATGTGGTTTTTCAGCCACACATCGCCGTCCCGCAGCATCAAAAAGATGGGCACCACGATATAGTTGACATTGATGAACAGACCTGCCATGAACAGCGTGTTCAGCAGCTTGCGGCCCTTGAACCGGAAGCGGGACAGGCAGTAAGCAGCCGGCAGCGCAATGACGAGCAGCAGCACCAGTGCCAGTGCGGTAACCACAACTGAGTTGAGCATATATTCGCCCATCTTGGCCCCATTCCACGCATTGACAAAGTTCTGCCAGTAGAACCCGGCAGGCAGTGCCCACGGGTTGCCGTAGAACTCGGAGTTCTGCTTGATGGAGGCCATGAACACCCATGCCACCGGCACGATAATGGTCACGGCCAGCAGGATCAGCACAAAATAGATAAAGAACTTGTAGAGACCTTCCGCTGAGCGGGAAGATTTTTCTTTGGTTTTCTGCATTTTCTTCCCTCCTTAAAATTCCAGCGGGTCTCGGCTGGTGGCCTTGTTGACACAGGCGGACAGAGCAAACGAGAACAGGAAAATGACCACACCGATAGCCATGCTGTAACCATACAGGCCCGCGTCCTTCTGGCTGTACATATAGTTCAGCGCAACATCCGAAGCACCGTTCGGTCCGCCGCTGGTCATAGCCTTGACGAACAGGAACGCCATGTTGATGGTGGAGATGATGAAGAAGGTCAGAGTGGTGCGGATATTCGTCCAGATGAGCGGGATCGTGATCTGGAAGAACTGGGTCAGACGGCCCGCACCGTCCAGATTGGCGCTCTCGTACAGGCTGGCAGGTACCGAGGACATGGAGGCCATATACATGACCATGTAATAGCCCACAGCCTGCCATACCATGGCAATGATGATGGAGGGAATGACCAGTTTTTCACCTTTCCAGAGGATGGGGTCGCTCATATCCCGGAACAGGCTGATGATGCTGTTCAGCATACCATTTTCCGGCTTGTAGATAGCCGAGAAAATACCGGAGATCACGACCACGGAAAGGATATTCGGGATGTAGAAGATGACCCGGAAGAAATTCTGCCCTTTGATCTTTTCGCGGGTCAGGATGGCTGCAAACACCAGTGCAAAGGCAAAGGTGACAATGGTAACCACCACAACGAGCAGGATCATG
Organism: uncultured Faecalibacterium sp.; assembly: GCA_934512105.1. Taxonomy (GTDB): domain Bacteria; phylum Bacillota; class Clostridia; order Oscillospirales; family Ruminococcaceae; genus Faecalibacterium. The sequence continues at coordinate 42,893 of CAKSWQ010000013.1, forward strand.
TTCTGCATCGAGCGGATGAACTGGGTATCTTTGAGCAGATGCTGGAAGTTTTTCAGGCCCACAAAGGTCTCATTGGGCGAGTAGGCACCGCGCTCATACAGGCTCATACGGAACACATTGAGGGTGGGCAGGATCATAAAGATGAAAAACAGGATGGTGGCCGGTGCCACACAGAGGAACACAAACCGTTTGCGGCTTTTGTCAGATTTCATAGACAAACCGCTCCTTTCTATTGGGATCCCGAAACCACAAAAAGCGGAGGCGGTCAAAACCGCCCCCGCTGGGCAGGGCTCAATTACTCAATGATGTTGGCGCGCATCTGGTCGCTGGCGGACTTGATGCCGTCGATCCACTGCTGCTCGGTCATGCTGCCGGAGACCAGCGAGTTGACGGGATCGAAGAACACGGTGCGGACTTCCACGCCGGGGATGGCGGTAAAGGAAGCAAAGTTGCCCATCGCAGCCTTAGCGCCGTTGTCATAGATGGAGTAGAACATCTTGTTGTCGCCGTCCAGATCATCGGCAATGCCCAGCACAGGCTGGATGGCACCGCTCTCGGCGAACAGCTTGCAGGCTTCATCGCTGTACAGGTAAGCCACGAACTGCTTGGCTGCATCCAGATGCTCCGCACCCGCCGGGATCCATGCCTGCTCGAACCAGGTGTAGCTGTACTGATCGCCGCCAGCCTTGACAGCGGGCAGAGCGGTCATGCCCCACTCGAAGCCATCGGCGCGGGGCGCTTCGGCCATCTCGCCCACGATCCAGGTGCCGTTGGGCATGAACAGGGCCTTGTTGTCCAGCACCAGCTGCTGGTTCTGGGTGAAGTCCTGATCGTTGGCCTGTGCCGGGGTGATGGGGTTGGTGTAGGAGGCCAGCTTGGTCACGATATCAAAGCAGGTCTGTGCTTCGGCGGTGTCCCAGATGCCTTCTTCGTAGTGGGTAGCCTTGTTGAAGAAGTCGGGGCCGCCTGCGGCGTACATCAGTGCGTAGAAGAATGCGTCAAAGTAGCCGGTGGTGGGGTAGGTGAACAGGTAGGTGCCCTCGGCAGCAGCCTTGTCGCCCAGTTCCCACATCTCATCCCAAGTGGTGGGCACGTTCCAGCCCTTTTCCTTCAGGAAACCGGCGTTGTAGAACAGGCCGCAGGGGCTGTAAAACATGGGAGCCAGATAGGTCTTGCCGTCGCCGTAGGGGTTGGTCAGGGAAGTGTCGGTGAAGCCGCCTGCGATTTTCTCGCTGACCTTCTTGCTCTCACCGGGCACGGTCATGCTCAGCACATCGGTGATGTCAGCGATCAGGTTGCCCTTGATAAACTGCTCGGTTAGAGCAGCTTCACGGCCGGTAGCCAGATGGATGACATCAGGATAATCACCGCCCTGCATGGAGGGGCCGATGACATCTTCCAGATTCTTGTCGGTGGTCAGTTCCACCTTGATGCCGGTCTGGGCGGTAAAGGCATCGGTGACTTTCTGCCACATCTCGGAACCGTAAGCGGTCTCGATGGCGGCGACCTTGATGGTCACGTTCTCAGCGGGAGCAGCAGACGATGCAGCGGCGGAAGAAGCCGTGCTGGAAGCGGTAGAACTGGAAGAACCGCCACAGGCAGCCAGACCCAGTGCGGCGGCACCCACGCCAGCCACTTTCAGAAAATTGCGACGAGAAATGCGTTTCATAGTGTGTCCTCCATCATATAGTTCCGTTCAAAACACAGCCGGGGCAAACAGGCTTTGTCCGAAAGGGCTGTGGTTTTTTCTGGTTCCAATATAGAGGTTTTCACGGTTTGCAGCAAGGTCTTTGTTGTTTCATTTTTTAGAAATATTGCTTTTTGGAAAATTCTTTCAGCAAAAGCACTAAAATTTGTACTGTGGTTTTGGTATATTCTCCCTGCTTGTAACCAGTTTGACATATTTTTTGCCCTCTATCAAAGGCAAAAGTATTGAACCCGTCCAAAAATCAGGGCTTGCATTTTTTCTTCATTGCCTCTATAATGAGAAAAAACGCACGAAACAGCGCATCGTTTTTAGGCTTATATTTTTAGTATCTTGCTTTTATTTTTATATTTTTTGCGTTTTGCCTCAAAAGGAGCCATTTATGAGTACCGAGCGATTTGATATCCGCCATGCTCCCGCTCCACGGGAATCCTTCCGGCTGCTGTACATCAGCAAGAGCAAATTTGGCGGCGATTGGAACAGCACTGCCCACACCCATTCCTGCACCGAGCTGTTCTACTGCCTGAGCGGAGAAGGTCAGTTTTATTTGAGCGGTCAGCTTTATCCGGTCAAGCCGGATGATATGATCATCGTCAATCCGCAGGTAGAGCATACCGAGCTGAGCCTGAATGCTTCACCGCTGGAATACATTGTGTTGGGCGTTGCTGGCATCGAGATCTTATTTGGAAAATCAGATTCTTCCTACGCCATCTTCAACTGCCGGGAAAATCGGGAGCGGATGGTGACGCTGCTCCATATGCTGCTGGCCGAAGCAGACCGCAGTCTGGACGGCTGCGAAACGGTCTGTCAAGATCTGCTGGAAGTGCTGCTCATCTGGCTGGTGCGGTGTACCACGCTCTCCTTGCAGGTGGAGGAAACGCCCCGCTCCGACAGCCGGGAGTGTGTGGAGATCAAGCGGTATCTGGACAACAACTACCGGGAAGATATCTCGCTGGATACCCTTGCCGAAATCGCCCACATCAACAAATACTATCTGGCCCATACCTTCCAAAAAGAGTATGGCATCTCTCCGATCACCTACCTGAACCGCCGCCGCATTGAGGAAAGCAAGTATATGCTGGGCAATACCGGTTACAGTCTGGCGCAGATCAGCGAGTTGATGGGCTTTTCCTCTCCCAGCTATTTTTCCCAATGCTTCCGCAAGGCGGAAGGCTTGACCCCCAACGAATACCGCCGTCAGGTGCGGCAGGGACAACGTCCTGCCCCGTCAAAACGGCATGAAGTATAATGAAACCGAGGAATTTATGATGAAACCAGTTACCCTTTCTCTGCTCCAGTCTGCTGCAAATGCCTTTGATTTTGGCGGACCTGTGCTCTGCGATGCCCACCACTATGGTGAGGGGCATATCAACGACACCTTTGTGGTCTGGCGGGAAGATCATTCCAAACGCTTTATTTTGCAGCGCATCAACACAGACACCTTTACTGACCCGGTGGGCCTGATGGAGAATGTCTGCGGCGTGACCCGGCATCTGCGGGCAAAAATTCTTGCCGAGGGCGGCGACCCAGCACGGGAAACGCTGAATGTCATCCCAACTTTGTCGGGATCGACTTGCTATCTGGATGCAGACGGCGGCGCATGGCGTGCCTATGACTTTGTAGAAGATACCATCTGTTTGCAGCAGGTCGGCAGCGAAGCCGACTTCCGTACGGTTGCCGAAACACTGGGCAAATTCCAGAACCAGCTGGCGGATTACCCGGCCTCCACCCTCCACGAGACCATCGCCCGCTTCCACGACACGCCCAACCGCTATGCAAATTTTGAAAAAGCCCTCGCCGCCGATGCACTGGGCCGGGCAAAGAACCTTGCGCCGGAAATCGAGTTCATCCACGCGCGGGAAAAAGACTGCCATGTCCTGCTGGATCAGCTGGCAGCTGGTGAAATTCCTCTGCGCGTCACCCACAACGATACCAAGATCAACAACGTCCTGATCGACGCTGCCACCGGAAAAGGCATCTGTGTCATTGACCTCGACACCGTGATGCCGGGGCTTTCGGCCTACGATTTCGGTGATTCCATCCGCACCGGTGCCAACGACTGTGCCGAGGACGAACCCGACCAGAGCAAAGTCCATTTTGATCTGCATCTGTACGAAGTATTCGCCAAAGGGTATCTCTCTACTGCCGGAGCATCCATGAGCAGGGCAGAAAAAAAGAGCCTTGCATGGGGCGCAAGGCTCATGACGCTGGAATGCGGCATCCGTTTTCTGACCGACTATCTGGAGGGCGACCACTATTTCCACATTGCCCGCCCGGATCACAACCTCGACCGCGCCCGCACCCAGTTTACGCTGGTGCGGCAGATGGAAGAGGTTTTTGAGCAGATGCTGGAAATCGTCTGCCCGGACAATCCCTGATCCTGCCATCTCCTTCATTCAGATACAGCAAGAAGCATGGACGTTCTCCTTTTCGGATGCGTCCATGCTTCTTTTTACAGCTTATCCCTACACCCCCATCAAATCGTCCTTTGAGGACGCTGGGAGCGTCGAGGAGATGATACTGTAGCAAATTAGGAAAGCCCTTTTCAGCCCTGACCAATCACAATCCCCCAATGGCTATCATTGTAGCTGTAAATAAAAAAACAGCTCAAACGGTCTTCTATAAGTCCTACTCTCTCCGCTTTACTGCAATAAAATTTGCAAAACCATCTTGACGCACCCTGCAAACCATGATATTCTCTGTCACAAATCCCACCGATTTTGTGGATTGGTTTGAAACCATCCACAAGATGTGGTCGTGTTCATTTTGAACACTGCCTCGCCGTGGATCATCCCTGAAAGATTAACCGCCCCGCAACACACCCGATTCATTTTGCCGCTTACTTCACCCGACAAAATCATCGATGCGCTGCGTGGGCGGTATTTTTCTTTTTCACAAATAAAATCTTATGTAGTTGTTCAATCTTCCAAAATTTGTTTTTAGTTGTTGACAGTACAACCTCAAAGCGTTATTCTTGTGCTTGAAAAACGCAGAACGTAGTGTCCGCACTGCGCCCGGCTTTCTTCATACCGAACCTTGAATCCTTCATAAGCCATCTGAACGTGATACCGTGCCATGACCTCACACTTTCCGTGAGCGAGCCGGACAACGCCGCTGCACAAACAGGGGCAGGAACTTCGTTCGGAACAAACGGCGATTAACATACATGAGCAGAATCCCCTCTACTTATTTTTCACGCCTTAACAATTCGGAAACATTTGTTGAAAATGCATTTTGAGCGCAGCGGTAGAGGGCAAGAACCGTCCCGTGGCCACAAATTTTCAATTCTTGAAAATTTTCTGTCCATCCGGGACTTCACTTCTCAAACTTTTGCGAGTTTTCCAAGTGATCTTGTTGGGGTAGCGCTTGTCGGGGCAACGCCCCTCCATCTGCTGGCGCAGACCGCGCTGCCGCTTAAAAGCCCCACTGGGGCTTTCATTGCTGCGCTTCGCAAACGCGGTCCCACCCCAAACCCTGCTCATCATTCGTGCCTTGCGGCACGAATGGAACGGCGTGTCGTGCTTTACATAACTTCACCGAGGAGTTATCGAACAGACAGGAGGTACAATGACCAAAACGAATGTTCAACCGACCCCTAGCAATTCCTAGCACCACGACACGCCGAACAAAAAAACAAGAATAGAGTAGACCGTTCTTCTTTCACACATTCCTCAAATGATTTTCCTGAATCCGCTTGACGAATATTACGGTTAGTGATATATTTATTACAGTAACCGTAATAAGGAGGTCAAGCCATGCGAGATAATACAAAAGGTGGTGCGCTTACAGAAGTCACCTTTTATATTTTGCTCTCTCTTTATACGCCAAAACACGGATACGCCGTTATGCAATTTATTGAAGAAAAAACAGGCGGACGGCTTTCATTAGGCGCAGGTACTTTATATGGAGCATTGAATTCTTTGCAGGACAAGAAATGGATTGAACCTTGCGGAGATTATGATGGCAGAAAAAA